>CAXMPS010000157.1:0-1493 GCA_964194995.1 uncultured Gammaproteobacteria bacterium
CGACCACGTAGTCGCGCTCATCAACAGCACGGCTACTCGGGGTGACAAGACGCTGGAATCCCACCTGATCTTCACCTTTCACTCCCGCGACGGCAAAGTGTCAGAAGTGTGGGGAACGTCACTAGACGATTACGCCACCGACGAGTTCTGGGCATAGCAGCGACACCTCCAAGCTGACCGCCCATATCGGCACATATGCGCTACCTGGCGGATGAACACAAGTCCATCTGGCCCTGGTCCAATCGCGTTGAGGGCTACGCCGCGGTGTTGTTTGCCCGGTCGCGCGCCTGGGGTGGCGTGTCATCTGTGAAATGGTCAGGACGCGTTCGATCCCGCCCACTATGTTGCGTTGGTCAAGGGTAAGGGGGCTGCTGGACCCCCGGAGGCATCATCTTCCCAACGTGTCGCCGGGGTTCCGGCGTCTGAGGCGGCCACCCCGGGGAGAAGGGCACTTCAAGTGGCTGCCGATCAGCCGGACGCGCGGAGAGCCGAGCGATTGACCGTAGCCGAATCCGAACGGTTGGATTGGCTACTGCACGACTTGAACCAACTTGGCGCCTGGCTTCGGACCGTTGAAACCTCACCGAAGGTTCTGCTCGAGGCCGCCGAGATTCTCCACGCGTCATTAGCGGAGAACCGGTAGCGGGACGCCCATAACGGCACACATGCGGTAGCTGGTTACCCCTCGATGGTGATCGTTCCTCGCATGCCGCTGCTGCCGTCGGAGTGGAGCGAGCAGTAGTAGTCATAGGCTCCCGGCGGGGCGGCCGTCAGCTCGACGATGACCTCGCTTCCTGGTCCGACGGGGACGTATATGTCGAGATCTTTGAGCGTGAAGTCGTGAGCGAAGGGGTCCGTGTTCGTGACGAGCAGAGAGCCCCCCTCCGATACTGATGAGGCAGATGGCTCGAATTCGAATTCGACCATATCGAGCGCGGTGGCTCCGGCAGCTTCTGCCTCGCTGACGCTAGTCCTGGTGGCGAAGAACCCGACGACCGAGAACACCGCGGCGACACCCATGACGGCGAGGACCCCCGTGCGGATGCGGGTTTCGCCTCTGGTAGGACCTGAGATGCCCTTTCTCCCCGCAATGAGAGTCCTGACGCCCCCGTAGAGGGAAAGGAGCACCCCCATCACGAATCCGACACCGACGATGAACTCGATCGGGCTGAACGGCTGGAACAAACCGAAAGCAAGGAAGAAGGCAGCTAGGGCCAGCACAACAGTCGCCACTATGCCGAGTATCTGCGCCCATAGCTTGTCGAATCGCCACACGAGGAAGGTCACCACAACCCCCACCGTTGCCGGAACGGCGAAGAAGGCGACATCCTCCCCGTCGAACAGGATCAGGGTAAGCACCACCACGGTCAGCAACGCCGCAGTGATCAGGCCAAGGCCAAGAGACTGCGTGGTCGAATGGGCTGTCCGCTCCGCATCAGATGAGTCTCCCGCACCGGTCATCCATGCCTCCTATCTCGGATTCGAACTCCACG
>CAXMPS010000158.1:0-1451 GCA_964194995.1 uncultured Gammaproteobacteria bacterium
GCAACTCCTCGACGAGCTCGCCAACGTGCGGCTACGAGAAACCAGCCCCGGCGTCTACCGGATGGACCACGACCCCGACAAACACGACGACCAAGCCATCGCCCTCGCCCTAGCCGCCAACCACCTAATCACCCGACCAGAGAAGCGCCAATGGCGTGCCTATTGAAGGACTGCAGCTAGCGCATATTGCCGGATATGCGCTACCCGCGTCGGCCGTATGCCTCGCGCTAGCGCGAACAGAACGTCGGTCATGGACGGTCGCTGAAGGTGGGCGGTACTCGCAGACGAGTCAGTTGTTGCCTTGCGAGAACGCAATGGTGATGAGCACGAAGACCAGTCCCCAGATGATGACTCCAATCACGCCGAGAACACGCCCGACTCGGGCCTTGGTGCGTCCGGAGGGCCGCCTCAGTCCGGCATCAATCTCGCGGACCTCACGGTTGCCGAAGCCCCATGCAAGGCCGCCAAACACGATTCCATACACCGGTAGAAGGATGGCGACGATGCCGAACCACAGCACCATCGTTGCGCTTGACTTGAACGGGTTGATCGGCTGACCACAGTGTGGACACGTGGGAGCTTGGCGAGAAACCGCATTGCCACATGCAGGGCAGCTGGTCAGGGCTGAATCAGGGTCAGCAGGCTGTATCGATGACGGGTCTTCCATATCACCAACTCTATTTGACGACTCTATGGCTCGTCTATCGGGGATCATCCCTAGTGGGTCCACGGCAGGACGCTCGGTGCGCCGAAAGCAGGCTGACAACCGAGTGTTGTTGATACGCTCGTTGGATCGGTAGGGGCGATCCCCGATGGCGTGACTGCCTAGGGTGTGACACGGTTAGCTGTATGGACCACCATGATACGGGCGGGAACCTGACGCTTCGGGCTTGCGCGGCATGTGGCCACGAGGTATCTCCCCAAGCTCCTTCTTGCCCTCGCTGCGGTCACCCGGTGAACCCTTCAAAGAGCGGCGGGACAATGGTGTTGGTGTTTGGCATTCTCGGCCTTATCCCTGGTTACGGCGTGATCTTCGGACCACTCGCGTGGGGGTTCGGCAATCGAGAGATTCGGGAGATCGACGCTGGGCAGCGTTTACCGTCAGGTAGAACGAAGGCGAGAATCGGGCGGGTCCTCGGCATCATCGGAACGCTGATATCGGGGGTACTGTTGGTCCTCATAGCCGTCGGGGTCGCAGTCGGCGACAACGAAGAGTCAATGACGGAATCCTCGTGGTTTGCTGACCACGGGGTGACGTTTGTCTATCCCGCTGACTGGGAGGAGACAGATATCGACGACGTGGCACCACCAGAGGGTGTATTTCAGTTCATGGTCACACCAGACCAGGGCAGCAGCGGCAACTGGATCGCCTTCTTCCACTACCCACTAAGCGTCGCAGCTGATTACGGCGCAACCGACGAGACCTTCGACCTGGACAGCCACATTCGCGC
>CAXMPS010000159.1:0-1142 GCA_964194995.1 uncultured Gammaproteobacteria bacterium
GGTAGATCTGTCGAAAAATCAGCCTTGTGGCAATCATGGCAACGATCAGCAGGACGATGTCGATGAGGTGTCCGAGCTCGACATGGTCCCCAAAGACAATGTCGACCACCTCGAGGATGATGAACTTGCTGAAGAAGAGAATCCCGAAGAGCGAAGCCGTGGAAAGCACTCTCCACAGCGTCCCCTCGCGTAGATCGAAATATGCCCGAACCCGATGTTCGACACCACCGATCACGTCGAGCATCGCCTTCAACAGCACCGCGGTGAGTATCGAGATGGCGAACGAGTCGATGACGATCGCATCGGAGAACTCCACGAACAGGTTCAGCACCACGATGTAGATCAGGACATCGGTCATCCAGGACGCATACCGCTGCTGGCTGAGCGTGATCGGGTACGTCTCTGCCGAATCCGCAGTCATGGGTACCTCCGAGGCCGATGGGGCCGCGACTCTAAACCCGGGCTTCGGAGCGGGTGGGCACGGCGTAGACCCACAGCGCCACCGCCGCCTGAAATGCGATCAGGGTGCCAACGGCCAATGGCCCGTACTCATAGTCGCCGTTTGGAGGATCGATGTTGTACAGCCCGGACGAGACGAAGCCCAGCACACCCACGATGAGCGCAACCGTCTGGCCTGCAACCAGTGCACGCAACGACCACGGCTCGAAGGCCCGAAGGAGGCCGGTCATATAGGCGAGCGTGTACCCGGATTGAATGAGCAGGCCGATGCCGAGCCCGGCCACCACCGGTGGAACGTCTTCGCTGAAGAGGATCAAACCGAGCAGCGCGACTCCCATGAGTGCATTGATGATCGAGAGCGTGACCAACATCGTCTTCATGACCGCTTCTCCTCCCGTTGCTGCCATCCAGCCTTGAATGACCACCCGAGTACCCCCGAACAGCCAGCGCACCGCCGACGGTGCAGAATCGATCTCATCGAGCTCCGCGATCAGTGCCCGGCCCCACTCCCGTTGCGAGAGGGGGAGAAGCCGCTCTACATGTCGCCCGGCGCGGGCAAGCCTGCGACCGACGTGATGCTCACTCATCCGGTCTCTCCGACTGGCCGCAGAACGACGCTGGAGTGCTTCCGGTGCGTCGACACGACATCGGCCGCCCATGTTCGGCCGCTGGTGGTCAGTCGG
>CAXMPS010000160.1:0-7237 GCA_964194995.1 uncultured Gammaproteobacteria bacterium
CCAAGAAGAAGATCTCCAAGCCCCTCTCCTGCAACTCAGGGGTTCTCACGAGTTGAAACGCGACCCTGCCCTTTCGGTGAAGGCACCGGAAGGGCAGAACCACGAGACTTACCTCGGGTAACCGACAGATCCGAACGAAGAGCCTTCCATGAGAGGATCGGGATCGTGGAAGAACTAGGTGGTGTTGAGGAGGCGGGGCCTGTGGTTGTTCAGGATTCGGGTAGTCGGCCTTTCAGGCCGGGCCAAACAAGGGTCAAACTCCAGGAATGAGTCGCCACGCTGCGGAATTCGTTTGTGTCCGGTCAGGCATTCAGAGGTCGTACCGAATGCTCATAAAGCCTCGATGTAGTCCTCATTCAGAAAGAATCCGATATGGGTTGTGGCCGGAATCGATGTCGTCAACTGGCCTGTGCGAGAGGTCGGATGTCGGGGCCTCTGGGTTGATGACACAAGAACGGTGTCCGTGGTCTCGGTCTGCTCAGCCTTCTCACCGCCGCACGAGATCAGCAGCAAGGCCGCCACACAACAAACCGGATAAAAGAGTCTCATCATGCTGCTCACTTCGTCATCCCAAACGCACTTCAATAACCCTGCCGAATGGTCCTGAGCACATTCGCGGGATGTGTGCACTCTCTCAACCGCCGAGCCACTCCGGATAGGCCATGAAGAGGAGAGCCATCGGGATGAGCATCGAAGCAGTGAGAACCGCCCACCCGCCGATGGTCCGGGCGTCGGTTGCGTCGAAAGGGACCATCTCTTCGAGGTCGTCGGCGACTGAAACGCTCACTCGCCAGAGCACGGCAAGAGCAACAGCTCCAAGCACGGCGGCATAGACGACCCCTAGGGCTCCCAAACCGAGAAGTCGATCCACCCCATACGCCTCGCCTACCACGGCCAAGACGACGATCGAGCCGTTCCAGAGAGCATGGACCCCGGCACCCGCCAGGAAACGCCGCGCCAACAAGCCCGCATCACGGTGCTGTCGCCACTCCCACCAGCCCATCACGACCAGGCCGCTCGCTAGCGGGTGCACGGCAGCGCCAAGCATCCTCACCGCGACGACCGCTTGCCATTCGGGACCAAAAAAGAACCCACCGCTTGCATAGAGGACGTTCTCGACAATCGCAAAGCCAACACCGGCGGCCACGCCGGCCATGAACGCACGTTGCCGGCTATCCGGTCGCTGGACCGACGCCCCAACCGCCTTGCCGATCTCTTCGGTGAAGGGAGCGACAAGCACCATCTCGAAGAAGAGCAGCAATGTCCACGGTGATCCCGCAACGTCTACAAGCGCCGGATCGATCCTCAAGACCTCGAGCATTGACGCCGCCTCCTCGGCGAATCCGAAGAAAAACAGATACGCAAAGCCGAACACAAACGCATGACTGAGAACGGCGATGATCGGCCCGATAGTTGCCCCACCGACCAGTGACCCGACAGGCATGTCGGTCTCGAGACGTCCCGAAACGGCGAGCAGAACCGCTGCCGGGAGGCTTGCGGCGCCAAACAAGAGAGCAATGACCGAGAGCTCGTTCGGATCGACGATTCCCCACACCACGGTACCGACACCAAGCGCCGCCACCGTTAGGGCCTGCCAGTAACGAGGCCTCATTCCCAACCAACCATCAGCTGATCAAGGCGAGCCATTGTCTTGCCTTTCTTTGATCTATATGCCTCCACGAGACCCGCCACCAGCATCACTGCAAATCCAATCCCGACTGCGAGAATCCAGAAGAATGCCGAGTCGGGCGCACTACCCGCTGCTGCAGCGAACAACATCAGAACCAGTGTGGCCACCGAAAGGGAAGCCGCCGCCACGACACGGCGTCGGACCCTGGTAGCCACCCCCCACACGAACACGGCTGCGGCTACGGCGAGTGATATCAGACCCGCGAACAACGAGAGGGTGAACATCTCGACAAGTGGCGGTGCGGCCAGGATCCCCAATCCGATCCACTCAACAAGGACGACGAAGCTGCGATCTCCCGTGGGGTCGGAGAACCGGGGCATCGTTCGGAAGATTTCGACCTCCGTCAGTACGACGATGCCAAGCGGAGCTGTGTACCACTGTGCTGACCCCCCAACGCTCTCGCTGACGGACAGAACAAAAGCAATGCCGAGAACAGGAGGGCCGATCGCCAGTAGGCCCGGGAGGGATCGGGTGAACCCGACAGCGATGACTTGCGCTCCGACTGACAGGAGCACACCGATGAGCAGCGACTGGTTTGGCAGCTGTCCGAGTGCCACAGCAGCAGCGATAGCGTTGGACACTGTTCCGAGCACGACCAGCGGCCTGAGCCAAAGAGACCAGCGCTGACGTCCCCACACAGCTAGGGACATCAGAGTCGAGGTGACGGCAACCACGAGGGTCGCAGTGGCGATCCAAGTATCGGACCGCCCTGCCGTGTAGGCAAACATGATCACGGATGCCAGGGCGGCTAGGCCTGCCACGTCTCGAAGTGCACCCAAACCGAAAGGCGCCGCCCCTCGAGTCGCGGCCACGGCGAGAAGAGCCAGGCTGGCCGCGATCCAGTATCCAGTCGCCTCGATGTTCCCAGCGTCGTAAGAGAGGATGGCAGCGACCACCACACCCGCTGCTCCCAAGCCGGCCCACCCTCGAGCCAGATTCAAATCCTGCACGTCTCTACGCGCTCTCACACCCTCTCCGACACCCAGGACAAGCAAACCGAAGAGGATGGATGTCCATATCGCGGTTACTTCGGTCGTCCAACCCATGCCGAGAGCCAGTGAGCCCCAAGCAATGGCCACCGCCGGGATAGCCAGGTAGCGAACGAATCGGTCTGTGAAGCTCGAGCCGATTTCCATGGCAAGAGCTGTCATTGCCACACCGATCGCTAGCTCGGGCCCATCAAACAAGACGCCACCAGCCGGATCGCGGCCGAAAAGCGCGGCCAACACCACCCCCGTCACGCCTAAGGCGCCCCAACGAATGGCGTTAGCCGGTCTGACCAGCCCGGCGCGACCCACAACCGAGGCCGCTAGAGCCAGCCCACCAAATACCACGGCGGTGTAGTCATATGCCTCCGGTGCCGTCCAACCCAGCCCAACAAGCATCGCTAGCCAAGCCAGTCCCACTGTCGCAACCGAAATCAATCGAAAGAGGCGTTGCTCGTAGCCTTCGCCGCCTATCTCAAGTGCAGCGGCAAATAAAACCAGCCCGACGGCAAACCACTGACCTTCGATGCCGGGGCCTTGAGGTCGAAGCGTGTAGACCGTCGAAGCCACAACGCCGAGGGCGGCGAGCCCGCCCCACCAAGCCGTCGTGTCGGGGCGAACTGTCCACCACCTGTTGAGCGAAGCGATCGTGATGGCGAGCCCACTGAAGACCAGAACGGAAGCGTTGGCAGAAATCAACTGGTCGGCCTCGGACCAGACAAGGCCCGACAGCCAGGCGAGACCTGCACTTAGGGTGGCGATGGCGTGATAAGAGATCCGCGACCCTCCCCTAGTGAGAAAGGCACCGACCGCACCACGAACCGCTGTTGCCGCTAGAGCAATGGTTAACCATCCCGGCCCGAGATCCCAGGCCCCGAGGAGAATCATCAGGTTGCCGGCCTCTTCCCACGCTCGCTGACGACGCCAGAGCCCGACGAGTACAGAAAGCAACCCAAAGGTGAAGGCGGTTAGAGCGAACCCGTCCTCCGCAGTAGCGAACACGATGGCCACGACAGCGACAGCGTGGGCGACGATCAGCGGAGCCAGATCCCAACGCAACCAACCGGTATTCGAGTCTGATTGCCTCCATTCGGCAAACCACGCGCTACCAACCATCGGCGCGGCCAGGAAGATGAACAGCCAGGGGTCCTCAGTCAGAGACCGTGGCGAAAGAGCCGTGAGCCCTAACGCAGTTAGGGCATATGCAGGAGCGGTGACAGACCCGACCCTGAGCAGCCAAGCCACAGCGAAGTAGGCCACCGCACCGCCGATGGCCCACCAGCCGTATACATCAGGGCCATCTACGAATGTTGGACCCAAACTCACCGGCAGTACCAGGGCGCCGAGCAAGACCGGATACCGAAGCCACGGGGTTCGCAACCCCACGCCGCGTTCCCGTCTCCCCGACCGAACATCGTCGATGACCAGGCCACCGACCAGCATCGCGGTGCCCCAGACCAGGCTGACTAGGTGGAGGGAGTCGCCTGAAATCCCAGCCTGATCAGCCAGCATCAACGCAACCACCACGGTCATCAGCCACGCAAACCAAACAAACCAGGCTTGACGGAAGTCCCGGGAGAGGAGGGCGGCGACGCCGATGAGTGCGATCGCGGCGTAAATGGTCGGCCAGGGGTCAGGCGCAGTGACGGACACTCCGATGATTGAGGCGGCGACCGCTCCGATTGTGAGTGTCCGCCGCAGTTGATGACGAAGGCTTGCGGCCCGCGATCCCATGACATAGATCAGCCCGAGCGAGGCCATGAGAGCACCAGTCCAGGACCTGTGCGTCTGGAACTCCGGCCACTGATTTGCCGCCGTCACCAACGATGGAGGGATTGAGAGAACCAGCATGACTGGAACCAGCCATCCGGCGGCGGTCCCGCCGACCCTGTTCCCGAGGGCACTAAGGGTTTCTCCATCCTTCTCGTCTCCCGCTGCACTGGCGATCCAACCAGCGGCCCAGGCAACTAAGACTAAGTACTCGTCTCCGCCGTACACCAGCGACAAGACCGCGCCGGTCCCCACGATGTGGCCTATCGCAGCCAGATGGCCGGCGGATCCGCGTCGCCACAGATTGGCAGCGACGACTACGACGAGACCTATACCCGCCCAGACCAGTTGCTGAGAACTGATGGACACATCACCAGTCACAAGAGCAATGGCAAGCGCGCCGGATCCCGCCACGGCGGCGAGCCACAAACGCCCCACGGGCCACCGACTTCCCGCAGCCACTCCAACGGCCACGATTAGCAGAGTCCAGGCGGAGCGTGTATCGCCCTTTCCGCCGTCGAGCCAGTAAACGGCCGCCCCCAAGCCAAGAATAAGAATTGCCCCTAGCAGCCAATAGGTCCCGAAGGTGTCCTCGATCTTGACCATTCGCAGGATGAGTGTCGTGACGGCGACGAGTCCGCTCATCATCAACCAGGCATTCCCCATCCCAAAGAGCTCGCCGAGGGCCCAGAGAACTCCGATGGGTAGCAATGCGGCCGCCGCGTTGAAGATTTGCGTGAACACCTCGGCCTGATCGTCTCGCCGTCTCATGTGGGCCCATCCGCTCACAAGGCCGAATGACAGCAGCGACGCCACTGGCTCTTGGAGACTCATCACCAAGCCGGCGGCAAGTCCTGCCATGGTCAGCCACGCCGCCGGGGTGAAACTCGCCTGCCTGCGACGGTCGTACTCATACAGCCCTAGATATGCAGTCACGAAAACAAGGCCGGACCATCCGATTCCCAGCGTCGGCGTTAGGGGTCCTAACGCACCGGCAATGAGCACCGGGCGGGCCATTGTCATCCAGACGAGCCGATCGAACCAGTTGGCGAGAACCTCGGCAGAGACAAGTGTTGCCAGTCCAAGAGCGACGATGGGCCAGACAAGGGTCCACCCCTCGCCCACCGCCAGCGAGATGGTGAGCAGATACGCCACTGGAACCCCGACTAGGGCGGACCGCACCGTCGGTCCGGAAAGACGATGACTCCGCCGGAGGAGAGCGGCAATCAGGGTGAGACTGATCGCAGCCGAGGCAAGAGCAGGCTGCGGAGAGACCAGACGGGTGATCGCATCGCTGGTGAGGGACTCATCTCTCTTAAAAGCAAAGCCGAGAGTCATTGCTGCCAACCAAATCAGAGGCGCGACCAGGAAGCGCAATGTCGAATCTGGATTCCTCGCAGAGACCCAGTAGTAAATCCCCGCAATGACTAACGACGAGACTGTCATTGCAACGACCAGCGCAGCGCCCGTGAAGTCCGGTGGGAACGGTGCGTTGTCGACGAGTCCCGCAAAGAGGATCAAAGGGACGACCATTCCACCAATCAGCTCCATGCCGTTGGCGACACGCTTGGCCTCCTGACGTCGCAACATCCAGGCCCACCCAAAGAAGACAAGGGCAATGAACAGCTCGACGAACGGCTGAGCAGCGTCCGGTATATCGGCAAATGCGAACAAGAGAAAGCCAAGGATTCCAACGAAGGTGAGGACGACGCCCAAATAAGCGAATCCATGGAGCGCCATGTCGGAAGCAACCGCTTCCCAGGTCTGATTCATGAAGATCCCGACCCGACTCGGTTCGGCAGGCTTGGACGGTGCGAGAGAAGGCAGCGAGGGCGGGGTCGGCGATGCGACAAGAGGTGGTTCCGGTGGTCGAGGTGGGACCAACTCAGGCTCAGCCACCAGTGGTGGTGGCGGTGGGCTCTCAAGAGGGGCCGCCTGAGCTACCGGCTCCTCCACAGCCGAATTGCCCCGCTCCAAGTAGTCGAGAAGACGGAGTCTCGTCTGAAGGTCGATGACTCGGTCTCGACCTGCCTTCTCCAGGAATCGGAAGATAACATCTGATTCATCCGCGCCCGACGGTGCTTCTGCGGGCTGACCGCCGACACCGGTCATCGCTGACTCGACCCCCGGGAAACGCCGATGCGAGATCGCCATCTGAGCTGGCGAATACTTCTTCCGAGCCCATGCCGATTTCGGCTTCGCGTAACGGATCGCGCCCACAACGCCGAAGACTCCGAGAAACGCCAGAAACGGAACCACCCCGGCGACACTCAGCCAACCAAAAACATTCTTGCCCTTCTGAAAGCACAAGACGCCACAAACCAGAAAGACGCCGCCAAGAACGATGAGCGGACCAAAGTCCAACTTTCCTCCCTCCCGAGGGTTCCTTGTCAGATGTTTATCAGTCCATTATCCCCTGAAGCGCCCCTCGCCCGAATAGGGGTCTACCCCTATGACCGAGTGTTCCTCTCCCCTCCCCCGTGTCGGGTATAGCCACTCAGCAAATCGCTGGCTTGGGTTGCTTCTGGTTGCGTTACCCTTGGAGCCTTCTTGGGAAGGGAGAACATGGCGAGTATCGGCAAACCGAAACGTCAAAGCTGCCGACTAACACGTCAGAGCCTCCGCGCACGCCGTTGCATCCAGAGCCGCAGCCGCCCACAACCGGCTGGGAGGGATGATGTGGGCTGTGTGACCCGCATCCTGTCAGACGGCGAGGACACCGGTTGAGCTGATTGAGTCAGCTGGGTTGGTTCTCATTCCGTCTGGCAGTAGTGGATGCCACCGTGTTTAC
>CAXMPS010000161.1:0-5340 GCA_964194995.1 uncultured Gammaproteobacteria bacterium
TGAGGTTTCGTTCGATGGGGTAGCCCCTGTCCTCGAGGACCTGCGCATAAATCTCGGCAAGAATCACTGACTCGGGGAAGTTGAAGGACGCCATAGTGATGGTTGGCCCGTCGGGCACCGTCGCGTCTTCACCCGACCCCGAGCTGCACGCTGCTAGAACCAGCGCGGTCGCCGCGAGGGCCGCCCCAAAGACGCGTCTGCGGGGTTTTGTCCGCATGGGTCTTCCTTTCTCTCTCATAATGCGAAGAACGCCTTGCAAAGGCGTCGTCACTCGTCAACCCGACACTAGGTAGCTCTGTTCCGAGTATCTCACGACACCGAAACGGCGGCTCGCACCTCTGTGTCTGAAAGTCGCTTCACACCTTCCGGAAGAAGCCACCTCTCCCCCAGTGTGAAAAGGCGGTCGGCCACGAGAGTGAGCACTGCAATGAGGAGCGCACCGGCGAAAACCTCGACCGTGCCGCCAGGGCCCCGAGCAAAGCCACGAACGACATACTGACCGAGGCCACCACCAGACGACAGAACAGCCGCAAGGGGCACCGTCGCCAATACCTGGATAAAGGAGATTCGCACGCCGGCAAGGATCAGCGGAGCACCTACCGGAACCTCGACGTCCCACAGAAGTTCGTTCTCGGTGAGACCCATCCCTCGCCCAGCTTCGACCGTCTCAGGTGCGATGTTGGATATGGCGGTGTAGGCGTTCGTGAAGATCGGAGGGATGGCTAGAGCCATCAGCGCAACCACGGCTGGCCAGAATCGGAGACTGATGCCGCCGCGGGCGAAGAAAACCGCCGCCAGGACGATCAAGCCAAACGAAGGTATCGCCCGACCGATGTTGACGATCGCGTTGGCGTAGAACGCCCCGATCCTTCGATGACCAAGCCACACCGCCAACGGCAGCGCAAGTACGAGGGCTATCGCTATCGCGAGAAAGGCCAGCCAGAGGTGTTCGACCGTCCTCGGAACAATCCCATCGTCGCCAAGCCATCTCCCCTCCTCCCCAAACCAAGCGACCACCTCAGACCCGAACTCGATCACGAAATCCCCTTCTCGGCCCAGGGAGTAACCGCGCGTCCCAACCAGAGAAGAGCGAGGTCGAGTATGGCTGCCAGCGCAACAGAGAGGACCACGCCAACGATGATCTCGGTCGGGAAGATGATCGATCTCCGTAAGCCGTCCAGGATAAAGAAACCAAGGCCACCCAGACCGAGGAGGGATGTCACGGTTACGAGGCCGATAACGGTCACGGTCGCGATCCGGATGCCGGCCATGATCACGGGTAGAGCCAGTGGTACCTCGATGCTTCGGCGAACCTGAGAGCGACGGTAACCCATGCCGAATGCCGCCTCGGTCGTTTCGACCGCAACACCCCGAATTCCCGTGACGATGTTCCGAATCAGAATGAGAAAGGTGTAGGAAATCAATGCGACCTCGGCCGTGATGAACCTCTCTGTCGGTGTCCCGATCCCAACTAAAGGCGCCACCAGCGCAAAAACAGCAAGCGAAGGGATCGTGTAGAGGACGCCGCTGAATGATGCCAACGGCTCGTAGATTCGGGGCCACTTCAGAGCAGCTGAGGCGAGGGCAACCGAGAAAAGAAGACCGAAACCTATTGCGACTCCGGTGAGCGTCAGATGCTCGACTGTTCGGTCCCAAATGTTGTCTAGGTTTCGGCTCACCCAGGACCAGTCGAACAGCGTCGTCGTTTGGCCAAGGATCATCACTCAGGTATCTCCCCTGCGATCGATTCCACATCCAGCATTCCCTTATAGAAACCGTCGTCGACGACCAGGGCGTGGCGGGTATGGCCGGTGACGACAACGTCAAGGGCTACGCGCATCGAGTCGGATGACGAGACGGACATCTCGATCGGCCGTAAGTCCAGATCGCGAATGCTTCGACCGTCCAGATCCGACCTATCAACCCAGCCCAGCAACTGATCACCATCGAGCACGCCAAACCAGTCGACATGGTGGGCGTCCATCACGGCTGTCGCTTCGGCGAGCGACGCCGATCTTTCGACGACTGGCCCCCGAACTAGCTCGGAGTCGCCGATTGGCATCAGCGCGAGTCGCTTCAATCCTCTTTCCCCTCCAAGGAACTCTTCCACAAACTCATTCGCGGGATTGGAGAGGATCTCAATTGGCGTGCCGTATTGCTCGACTACTCCTCCCAGATTGAGAATCGCGACTCGTTGGCCGAGATACATCGCTTCGTCGATGTCATGAGTGACGAAGAGGACTGTCTTGCCCAGTTGCTGTTGGAGCCTCAGAAACTCCTCCTGAAGCCGGCTTCGAACAATGGGATCGACCGCGCCAAATGGCTCGTCCATTAACAGGACTGGAGGATCTGCGGCCAGCGCCCGGGCGACGCCGACACGCTGCTGCTGACCGCCGGACAGCTCGGATGGATATCGCTCGAGCAACTCTGTCCCGAGTCCCATCAGCTCGGTCAGTTCGGCCACGCGCTCCTCGATCCGGCCTGGATCCCACTCCATGAGGGAAGGCACGGTGGCGATGTTCTGAAACACAGTTCGGTGAGGGAAAAGGCCTACCTGCTGGATCACGTAACCGATGGATCTTCGCAGTTCATGAGGGGGAACCGACAGCGCGTCCCGCCCGGCCACCTCGATACTCCCCGACGTCGGCTCGATGATGCGGTTGATCATCTTGAGAGTGGTCGTCTTCCCACAACCCGACGGCCCCACGAGTGTCACAAACTCGCCACGCCCGATTTCGAGGCTCAAGTCGGCAACTGCGGGCTGGGACGTGCCGAGGAAGACTTTGGATACGTGATCAAGCCGGATCATGGCGGGTCGCACATATCGTGAGTCCGAGACATCGGCGGACTTTAGGTTCGGGCCACTACCCAACCCGATCGAGGAACCCGAGAACCTCATCGAGATACTTCTCGAGATCCACGTCATAGGAGTCCACATGCCCGGCACCTTCGACCGAAATGAGACGCACCGCATCGGGCCTGGCCTCGGCCAGCTCAATACTGACGCTTATTGGAACCCGAAGGTCCTCTGTCCCATGATGGATCAATACTGGCTGCTTGATGATGAGGTCAGCCTTGTCGACGTAGTCGATGGCCTTCCAGTTCACTCCAATACGCAGCGACGTGATGAACTTGGCCACGGCGGTGAGCGTCGGAGGAACTGTGACCGGGATCACCGGCAGTTCTCGCTGGGTTGCGGCGTAATCGACGGTCTCGCCCATGTCGATATTGGGTGAGTCCATCAACGCTCCCGAGACCGAGTCCAGCGAACGGCTGAACATGAACGACATCGTGTGGGCACAGCCGCTCGAGAAACAGCTGAGAACGATGTTCTCGGCACCGTTCGCGAGAGCATGGTCGACGGCGCCGCTGACGTCCTCCCATTCCGTTATTCCGTACTGGTAATACCCGGACGGGTCGGAAGGAGCGGATTCGTCATTGCGATAGGTGATTGATAGTTGCTGATAACCGGCGTCCTGGATCGGTCCGAAAAGTGGCTCTGCCTCGGCCGGAGTCACGCCAAGGCCATGAACATGGATCACCCAGGTCGTCCCGTCCCCCGGCAGGTACCACGCATCCATATCACCTAGGGGCGACTGATACTTGATCTCTTCCAGCTCATAGTCTCCGCTCGTCACGACGTACGCATCGGGATCGGGCACGAAGGCATCCTCGATCACTTCGCCGGAGAAGTACCAGCCCCCCGCCACATGGAACACCAGAACCAGAGCGATCAGCGTCCAGAATGCGCCCCGGAAAAATGTTCTCGACGTCACGGGGCCAGATTCTGCCTTGTCTCAGCCTTCTCGCAAAGACAAACCGCCTACGAGATGCTCATCATGATCGGTCACGGGGATCGGATCCTCCCCAAAAGTCGGCTCTAGCTCTCTCGCCTCGTCAATGGTCTCATCAACCTTCGCCGACATTGCCTCCTCCATCAGCGACCCAACAGCTGTGGTTCCGGCCGCCGCAAGGTTCTCGCGTCGGACGAGACCTATGAGAAGACCGCTGTCGGCGACAGCGAGAACTCGCTCCTCGTGAATCCGCAAGGTGTCGTCTGCCTGACGCATGGGACCTACATACACCGGCTCACCCATCCAGCGGAAAACCCGCTCAGGCGCCTTTCGCACCACGATTGCTCCGGCACGCGCCTTACTCCTGAGCCGAGCACCGGGCCCGAACATTGCCCTCTTGAACCACGATCCACCTGGAGCTCCCAGGACCAGGAGCGAACCTTCGTCGACCGTCTCTACGAGTTCCGCTATTCCGCTGACCTCGATGACCCGACCGCCGATCTCGTCGACGCTCAAGCCGAGACGGTCGATCACCTCCATGGCTTTGCTTGGATCGTCGCCGGGTGTGGTGGCGGAGACCATTTCTGCCTCTACGCCAAGACGTCTCCCCAATGTGGCTGCTGTCTGAGCCGCCAACGCCGAATGAGGGCCCCCACCGACCGCAGACACAACCTTTGACACGTTCCCGGAAACGAAATCGAGCGGGACGGCAACATCCACCAAATCGAACGAGCCTGGAAGCCGTCGCGTAACCAGGATGTCACCTCGTAGCGAGATGCACTCCTCTGCAAGATCTCCTGTGATTCGATTGGATTCACCATCACCAAGAAGATCAGCCAGTTCGGCACACCCCTTGCCCCGCGTCCAGACAACCCGGGCGTCTCTGGCGTCGGGTGGCTGGCGAAGTTCCATTCATCGCTCCCGTTGCGGTTTGGCTGTCGAGGTTGCTCCCACGATGTTCACCATACGGTATCCAACCGACAGATCCACCACCGAGATTCCCAGAACGGCGCTTTGCCAACAATGTCATCATGATCGCCATGGAATTCAAAGAAGCACTCGCCAGGAGAAGGATGGTTCGGAACTACCTCTCGGACCCTGTGTCTCCAGAGATTCTCGATCGGATCGCGGACGCCGCGGTGCGGGCGCCCTCTGCCGGCAACTCGCAGGGTGTCGCGGTAGTTGTGGTCGTTGACGAATCGAAGAGGCTGGCAATCGCCGAACTTGGCGACGAGCCCGAGTACGTCGCTGCGGGCTTCGACCCATGGATATCGCGTGCGCCGGCCCATATTGTGATTTCCGTCAGCGAGAACGTCTATCGCGACCGATATGACGAACCGGACAAGCTCGACGACGACGGGAACGCCATCGAGTGGCCGGTCCCCTACTGGTGGATCGATGCCGGCGCTTCGATGATGGCGGTGCTTCTTGCCACAGTGGATGAGGGTCTCGCGGCGGGTTTCCTCGGCGTGCACAAGATGCCCGAATTGGCTTCGCTGCTGGGCATCCCCAAAACCCATTACCCCATCGGCGTCGTCACCATCGG
>CAXMPS010000162.1:0-3143 GCA_964194995.1 uncultured Gammaproteobacteria bacterium
TGCTGTCCCGGTCGAGGACCAAGAACTTCTTTTCTGCCAGGAATCCATCGACCGAGTCTGTGACGTTCCGTCCGATCTGCATCATCCATGCTTCATTCGGGCTGGCAGTGATCCCTGCGATCTCGATCCTGCGCGTCGCCAGTTCAATCGCGAAGAAGACGTAGAACGTAACGAGACCGCGCAGTCCCCAGACTTCGACGGTGAAGAAGTCGGCGGCGGCAAGAACGTCCCAGTGGGTCTTGAGGAATTGCGCCCACGTCGTTCGCTTGCCTCGCTCCGGAGCCGGGTCGATGCCGTTCTCCTTCAAGACGTTGGCGATCGTCGTCCGACCGACCCGGTGGCCGACGTTGTGGAGCGCCCCTTGGATTCGAGTGTATCCCCAGCGGGGATTCTCCCGCGCCATTCGGACGGTCAGTTCGTCGATGGCCCGCATGATTCCAGGCCGACCTTGGCGGCGCCGTTTGTGTGTCCACTTCTCTGCGATCAGTTGTCGGTGCCAGCGGAGGATCGTGTCGGGTGTGACGAGCGAAGCAAACTCGTCGAGGGCGCGTCGCCCAATTGCCTTTCCTCGGACCGCGAGACGGCGGCGCTGGTCATCAGTCAGTCGCAGTCGCTTCTTCCCGAGTTGTTGCTTGAGGACTCGGTTCTCCTCTCGGAGATACTCGATGACAGCGTCTTGTTGACGGGTGATCCAGCCGGCCAGGGCGGCAACGAGGATCTGCCACGGCTGGAGCACCGTCGTCATCCGCAGATCGTAACGACTCTCCGAGACAATCAACAAGTATCGGAAGGCGGCGAGACCGGGTAGAATTCACAGGAATGTGTGTCGATCGTGATTATGGACACTACGGTACAATTGGCGCAAGCATGGCTTGCTGATGGGGGAATTCCATGAACGGCATCGGAGGGTCGGTGGTTGTCGGAGGTCTGTCGTTTCTGCTGCTGTCCATGCAGCCCGCGGTATGGGCTCAGGACAGGGTTTTCTTCACCCACCGCAATTCCACCGATCCGACGCTCGAAACGATGAACTACGACGGCTCGGATACTCAAGACCTGTTCGATGTGGAGAATCCGTACCCGGTGTCCGATTGGCTGTCGGTAGGTCTTGCCGTGGACGACGTGGCCGGGAAGATCTACTGGGCGCACGGTTCCTTCTTCCAGGCTCTGATCCGGAGAGCCGACCTCGACGGGAGCAACCAGCAGATCGTCGTCAGCGGACTGAAGGCCACCCGAGGCGTCGCTCTCGACCCGGTCGCCGGCAAGGTCTACTGGACCGATTCGCCTCCCGAGGGAAACGCCTCCGGCTTGATCCTGAGAGCAAACGCGGACGGTAGCGGGGGATTGGAGACGGTCTTTTCTCTTGTGGATCTCGGAGAATACGATCCCAACCAGTCCAAGGTCGGCAGGCCGACGGTCGATGTGGTCAACGGCTATGTCTACTTCGGAGTCAACGAACAGATCAAACGGATCAATATCGATGGTCCTCCTTTCAACATCTACACGGTTGCCTCGGGCGGCAGCACCATCACACGCGTTCAGGTGGACGTGTTGCGGGATTGCCTGTACTGGATCGACTCCAACACCATCAGCAACGCGGTCGCCAAGGTCAATCTCGACGACACCGGCTTCGAGGTGCTCTACGACTTCCAGTTCGACAGTACGTCCTCCGGCCTTGCGGATCTCGCGGTGGATTTCAGCACAGGTGATTCGTTCTGGTCGATGGACAAAGGTACGAAGGGTGTGTATCGGGGTGACGTTTCCGGGAATCCCTTCCAGATCATCCACGACAGCCCGACCGGCTACAGTTCCTCGGGGTTGGAGCTGAACTTCACGCAGGTCCAACCGATGATGGACTGCAACGACAACGGGACAAGGGACAAGGATGATGTGGAGACCGGGTTCAGTCTCGACTGCAACAACAACGGGACACCGGACGAGTGCGAGCAGAACCCGTGCAGACCCCCGAACTATCTTCTGGACCAGAGTGCCGATGTAGCCGAGTCCGCGAGCAAGCAACTGGGCGGATCGCCCATGAATCAAAGCTGGGTCCTGTTTCAGCCGTTCGATGTGCCCGCGGGTGGATGGGAGATCAGCGCCATCGAGCTGAACGGTGTGACCTGGAAAAACGAACCGGCCGGATTCACGGCAACGATCCTGCCGGATACCGGGGGCGACTACCCGGACGAATCCGTGGAGCTTGTTTCGGGGGACTCGTTCTTCCGCTGGAGCACGGTCTGGGTAACGCTATCCACCGTGACGACACTGCCGGAAGGCCGCCACTGGGTGCGTCTCGTCGCCAACAACCACAACAACTACCTGGCGAGTGTCAGCACGGTTTCGTCGGGACTGCTGTCCATGTCACGGTCGGGTCTGGGAAACGACTTCCCCGGCGGGCTGCCGATCGCGCTGCGTGTGATCCAGCGTCCGCCGGGCGCGGTGGCTGACGGGGCCGAGGTGCCCGGGACGCCGCTGACCGTGAACAAGGCGGGAGGAGCCGAGATCACGCTGAGCTGGGACGCGTCGTGCGTGGCGAACGACGCCGACTACGCGATTTACGAGGGTCTGGTCGGCGATTTCACGAGCCACGTTCCGCTCGACACCCCCAACCCTCCGTGCACCACGAGCGGCGCCACCACGGCGACGATCACACCTTCGACCGGAAGCAGCTACTACCTGGTGGTCCCCCAGGGTGACGAACATGAGGGTTCCTACGGCACCGATGGTGCGGGCGTTCTCCGGCCGGCCAGTGTGTCGGCCTGCAAGGCGCAACTCGTGGGAGCTTGTGAGTAGGTGTAGTGCGCCAGCGAGTTGAGCCGCGGGAATTCAAACGCGTAATGTGCCGAAATTGAATCGTCGGATATTTAGCGGGACTCCAGCCCTTTGAGGGCGCTCCGCAACAGCGTTGCCGGCTGTCGTCCGGGGTAATATGGCACCTATGAAATCGAAATCGTGGTGCTCTCCTGGGCGGCTCGTGATGTTGATGCTTGCGGGATGGATCAACCGACACCAGCAGGCGGTCATCGCGTACCAGAAAGAAGAGATTAGGGTGCTGCGCGAGATGCTTGGCGGCAAGCGTCTAAGATTCACCGATGAACAACGGCGCCGCCTCGCTTTGAAGGCGAAAGCCCTTTCAGCTTGTACGT
>CAXMPS010000163.1:0-2331 GCA_964194995.1 uncultured Gammaproteobacteria bacterium
CGATCGACGAAGAACTCGCCCGTGCGACCCTCACCGAGGGCGGAAGCGAACCGCTGGGTCACCGCGTCGGTCTGAGGCCACGCCCAGGTGTTGCCGAGGATGATGCCCTTGATCTGATCTGGGCGGTCGAGCGCGACGGACAAACCGATCGGCCCTCCCCAGTCCTGCATGATGGGCACGAACTCATCTAGGTCCAAGGCGTCGATGAGCCCGTTCACGGTGGAGGCATGCTCGGCTGGGGTGAAGCCGTATCCGTCCGGCGCCGTCGAAAGGCCGAATCCCGGGTAGTCGAGAGCGATGCACCGGAACCGATCGCTCAGGTACGGGACCATCCTCCGGTAGAGGAACGACCATGTGGGATTGCCATGAAGCATCAGCAGGGTCGGGCCATCGCCCTCATCCAGATAGTGAACCTGGGCACCGTCGACTTCCTGCCAGTGGCTTTGAAAGGGATAGAGATCTTCGTTGAACCAGTCGGGTCGTTTCACGATCTGAAAGTTAGCGCGCTTCGACTCCCCGGTGCAGCGCAGGATTGTTGTGGGAAAAATCATCGCGCTCGACAACGAAATCAGCGGGCGGGATGAATCCAGGCGTCCTCAGGTGCTTCGGCTCCGATGGTCCATCTGGGCAGGAAAAACTGTACCAAGGGTCCGATTGCCAGAGCGAACAGAACAGTTCCGACTCCGAAGCTTCCCCCCAGCAGCCAGCCGACCGCGAGCACGGTGACTTCGATCAAGGCGCGGGTCAACCGTATCGAGGGACCCCGTCGGGCGATGCCGGTCATCAACCCATCGCGGGGGCCCGGACCGAGTTTGGCGCCGATGTACATGCCTGAGGCCAATCCGATCATCAAGATCCCGCCGACCTGCATCGTCCATGCCAGCCATGAATAGGCCGCCGGGGGGACCAACAGAGCCGTAATGTCGATGAGAACGCCGACGATGATCGCGTTGAGTAGAGTGCCGATTCCATAGGGCTCTCGCAGCGGCAGCCAGAGCAGCAGCACCGCTACTGAGACGAGGATCGACCAGACCCCAACGCTGAGGCCGAATCTCACCGCCAAGCCTTGATGAAGGACGTCCCATGGGGGTATCCCCAATCCCGAACGGAGCATCAGACCGATACCGATGCCGAACATCACCAGACCTGCGATCAGCTGGATGAGTCTTCTCGGCAGCCTTTCGCCGCCAAAAGGAATGAACATGGGAGCCGGCACGCTAACAATGGGGCAACCGAGACCAAGGAGAGTTAGTGACAGTTGACTTCACCGTGCTCAACGCGGCCGGCCAACCCTGGGCCCTGTCCGATCATCGCGATGCCGCTGCCGTCATCACATTCCATCGAGGCGATTTCTGAAGCTACTGTCACGGCCAGTTGGCCGCCATCGCAGCAGTGCACCAGGAGTTCCTCGACCACGGCGCCAGAGTCTTCGGACTGAGCTCAGACTCTCCTGAACAGAACGCGGCGGTAATGGAGAAGCTGGCCCTCACATTTCCGATCTTGTCCGATCCCGAACGTGATCGTGCCATTACCCCACTCGGGTTCGCCGACGAGAACGATCCGAGACTCATATCGCGTCCCGGAGTCGTGATTCTGGCGCCAGGCGGCGAAGAGGTTTGGCGACATACCGGCCGTGACTATGCCGACCGGCCCCACGAGGACATCCTGCTGGCCGAGGTTTCAAAGCTCGATCTGAGTCCGACCACCCAAGGTCTGCCCGTCATCGGAGAGGCGGTTCCCGGGGAAAAGGCGATGCCGATCGAGGGTTTGCCTCCCTACCTCAGGGGCGCCAAGTTCGCCGTCCTTGCCCTTCGGGGTCGTCACCGTTCCCTCGATGACGAGTTCAAGGACGACACGAAAGTGTATGTCCAGAGGGTGGAGCGATACTTGGAGGCATTGAGTGGTGTTGAGGAGCGCAGGGCGTAACGTGAACCCCTATGGAGGGGCCAAGAGTCCAGCTTCTAGCCACTTGCCTCGTTGACGGTCTCGCTCCCGAGGTGGGCAAGGCCACGCTCGCCGTCTTGGAACGCCAGGGCTGTGATGTCATGTATCCGTCGGATCAGACCTGCTGTGGCCAGCCCGCATTCAACGTAGGGCTCGCCAAGGAGGCGAGGCGGATGGCGATGCACACCCTCGACGTACTCGATGCGACAGAGGGGCCGGTAGTGGTCCCATCCGGTTCCTGCGCTCAGATGATCGTGCACCACTATCCCGAGCTTTTCGCCGGAACCGATAGGGAGCCACAGGCGCACCGGGTAGCAGCCAGGACGAGGGAACTCACCCAGTTTCTCGTCGACGACCTCGACGCAGTCGGCGACCTCGACGCAGTCG
>CAXMPS010000164.1:0-24022 GCA_964194995.1 uncultured Gammaproteobacteria bacterium
AGAGGTATCAGGTGATGTCGAAGCCCGTACTCTCCTGGTCCACTTCATCCGGGAGAATCTCCATTTAACCGGGACACATGTCGGGTGCGAAACGGGTTATTGCGGCGCATGCACAATCAGTCTCGACGGCAAACCTGTGAAGTCGTGCACCATGCTCGCAGCACAGGCCGACGGCTCGAGCATCACAACCATCGAGGGGCTCGCCAGCAACGGTGAGCTTCATCCCGTCCAAGAAGGGTTTTGGGAGCGCCACGGTCTCCAGTGCGGTTTCTGCACTCCGGGGATGATCATGTCCGCTGCGGCCCTTCTCGAAGAGAACGACAACCCGTCCGAGGCTGAGATTCGTCACAGCATCGAAGGCAACCTGTGTCGTTGCACCGGATATCACAACATCGTCAGAGCCGTCGAATACGCCGGCGCCAAGGTGCGTGGTGAAGATCCACCAGCACCCGACTGGGAGGGAGGTTCCTGATGGCAACGACAAGCGTTATGGGAGGTACGGTTCGGCGCCGCGAAGATCCGGCTCTCATCCAAGGAACCGGGCTTTATGTGGACGATCTACAGCCAACGGCTTTGCTCCACATCGCCTTCAATCGGTCACCGGTAGCCCACGCCAAAATCAATTCCATCGATACTTCCTCGGCAAAGTCGATGCCGGGTGTGGTCGCCGTCTACACCACTGACGACGTGGCCCACCTCGGCCCATTGGTGGCACAGGTAGCCATTGGGAAGCTGCGCCCGCTTCTTGCCGCAGGTGAGGTCAACCACGTCGGCGAGGCGGTCGCCATGGTCGTCGCCGAGGACCGCTACCAGGCTCAGGATGCTGCCGACGCCATCGACGTCGATTACGACATCCTTCCCGCCATCATCGACCTGAAGGAGGCGGCCTCCGACCAGGCGAAGGTCCATGACGAACTTGACTCGAACGTCCTCCACACCTGGACCTACCATGGCTACTGGGAGGCCCTCGGACTAGAGGACCAGACCCCTCAGGTTGACGCTGCGATGGAACGCGACGATGCGGTCGTGGTATCGCTCGAGATGGTCAACCAGCGACTGATCCCGGTCGCCATTGAGCCACGGTCGGTCGTTGCGGAATACAACGTCGGATATGGCCAGTTTACGGTACACAGCTCCACTCAAGTGCCCCACGCACTGGGTGGCGCCATTGCGACCACGTTCGGGATGGTCGCCGCCGACGTGCGAGTGATCGCACCCGAAGTTGGGGGCGGCTTTGGGGTCAAACTCAACGTGTATAGCGACGAGATGCTTGCAGCGTTCGCGGCTAAGGACCTCGGCCGACCGGTGAAATGGACCGAGACCCGCCGCGAGGCGGCTGGATCGTCGATTCACGGACGGGGTTGGATCGGCACCGCCACACTCGTCGGCACCAAAGACGGCGAGTTCCTCGGATACAAACTGGAGGCACTTGCCGACATGGGGGCCTACACCCAGAACTTCACGGTGGCAATCCCACTGTTGGGGCTCTGGATCGGATCCGGGCAGTACAAGATGCCCGTGTCTTGGACGGTTGGCTGTGTCACCACACACACGATGACCACCGACGCCTATCGAGGCGCCGGCCGACCCGAGACGATCTACTACCTGGAACGCATCATCGATGCGTACGCCCGCGAGATCGGAATGGATCCGTTGGAGGTTCGCAAGAAGAACTTCTGGCAGAAAGACGAGTTTCCGGCTGTGATGGGATGCGGTTTTCAGCTCGACTCGGGTGACTACGAGGGAGCGGTCGACAAGCTGGTCGAAGTTGCCGATTACCAGGGTCTGGTCAAAATGCGGGACGACGCGCGAGCCGAAGGCCGAAACGTCGGTATCGGGATCGGGTCCTATGTCGAAGTATGCGGATTCGGCCCGGCCGTTCTCGCCGATATCGGTTTCTCCTGGGCCAGCTACGGCCTACCCGCCTCCTTCAACGGGTCAGGATTGGTTCGGGTCAACCCCGACGCCACCGTGACAGTGGTCATCGGTACCGGACCGAGCGGACAAGGCCATGAGACGTCGTGGGCCCAAATAGTCGGCGACGGATTAGGCATACCAGTAGAGGACATTCGAGTGCTTCACGGCGACACCCGCGAGCATCCGATGGGGATTGGCACATTTGGCAGTCGGTCACTGGCTGTGGACGGTGCCGCGACCTTCGAAGCCACTCTGCAAGTGAAGGAGAAGGCCGCGAAGATCGCAGCCCATTTGATGGAGGCATCGGCTGACGACATCGTGTTCGCCGATGGTGGCGCCCACGTCGCCGGTTCTCCCGACAAGACAGTCGACTGGAAGGCGATCGCCCAGTCTGCATATCAGGCTCACACCTCGCCGGAGGATGTGGACGGTGGGCTGGAGGCCCACACGTCATTCAGCCCCGGCAACGCCACTTGGCCCTTCGGGACGCACCTGGCCGTTGTTGAGGTGGACAGTGACACCGGCAATGTCGAGATCCTGAAATACGCGGCGGTGGATGACTGCGGCAACAGGGTCAGTCCCATGATCGTCAACGGGCAGATCCACGGCGGCATCACCCAGGGCATCGGGCAAGCCTTGTTCGAAGAGGCTGTCTATGACGAAGCGGGCAACCTGTTGACGGGTTCCTTGCTCGATTACCCAATACCCACGGCAGCGGACCTTCCGTCCTTCGAGCTCGATCACACCGTCACGCCCACCGACGTCAACCCGATGGGGGTGAAGGGTATCGGTGAGGCCGGGACAATCGGCTCGGCCCACACCATCGTCAACGCAGTGGTCGACGCGCTGAGCCCGCTCGGGGTCAAACACATCGACATGCCGCTGAGACCGAGGCGAGTCTGGGCAGCGATTCAGGAAGCGAGGAGCTGAACATGTATTCACGCGAATTCGACTACGTAGCTCCATCGAGCCTGCAAGACGCGTTTGGCGCACTGGGGGACGACTCGAAGGTGATGGCCGGAGGCATGAGCCTCATTCCCTTGATGAAGATGCGGCTGTTCTCCCCAGCCGTGGTCGTTGACATCGGCCGGATCCCCGGTCTCGATGGTGTCTCCGACGATGGAGATCACATTTCCATCGGGGCCCTGGTACGCCATGCCGAAACCGCGAGCAACGGGTTGGTGGCTGCCAACGCCGCAGCGTTGGCACAGGCTGCTTCTCTCACAGGCGATATCCAGGTGAGGAATCGAGGAACTACATGTGGGGCTCTAGCCCACGCGGACGTGGCGGCGGATCAGCCTGCCGGAGCGATAGCGTGCGGCGCGACCATGGTCGCTCAGTCGGCCTCTGGCACACGAGAGATAGCCGCTGCGGACTTCTTCGTTGATGCCCTCACGTCAGCGCTCAATTCGGACGAGATCCTTGTTGGCATCAGGATTCCGAAGGCAGGGCCAGGCGAAGGCTCGGCATACGACAAGCTGGGTCGACGAGGTGGTCATTCCGACTACGCCGTCGCCGGAGCAGCTGCGTGGATCAAGAAGTCGAACGGGTCGATTGCGGACGCGCGTGTCGCGGTGACCGGTGTCGGCACAAAGCCAACGGTGGCTTCCAGTGTCGCCCAAGCTCTAATCGGGTCTGACGGATCTGATGCAGCTATCACATCGGCCGCCGAGAAGGCCATCGACGGGATCACGGTGCTGGAGGACCTTTACGGGTCAGTTGAGTACAAGAGCCATCTGGCCAAGGTGTACGTGGCTCGTGCAGTAAAGGCTGCCGTGGCCAACGCCGGCTGAAGCCGGGGATTGCAACGGAGCGGGTTGCGTTAGTGGGCCACTAAGTTCCGCCCTGCGTTAGAAAGGGCGGCTGAAATGGCAAACGAGGCCTGCACACACTTCGCCGGGCTCACCGATCTGGTGGACCCAGCCGGGAATGTATGCGCGTCGTGCGTTGAGATGGGCGACACCTGGGTCCACCTTCGAGCTTGCCTCGACTGTGGCATGGTGGGATGTTGCGACGAATCGAAGAATCGTCACGCCCGGAGGCACTGGGACACGCATTGCCATCCTCTCATTCAATCAATTGAGCCGGGCGAAAGCTGGCGATACTGCTTTGCCGACGATGTGTTTGTGGCGTGACGGCTAAACCCGTCATCCTCACTGTCGACGACGACCCCGGAGTCCTCTCTGCCGTCGAGCGCGACCTTCGTGCACGGTATGCGTCCGCCTATCGCATAGTGGGTGCGACAGGTGGAGACCAGGCCATCGAGACACTCAAGAAACTCGCTCTAGGCGATGCCGACGTGGCCCTGCTTCTTGTCGACCAACGAATGCCGACGACAACCGGCATCGACGTTCTACGGCAATCGCTGGCGCTCTTCCCGGATGCCAAGAAAGCCCTGTTGACCGCATACGCGGACACCGACGCTGCGATAGACGCAATAAACGAAGTCAGCCTCGACAACTACATCATGAAACCCTGGGATCCGCCGGAAGATCTTCTCTACCCGGTCCTCGACGATCTTCTCGACGACTGGCGCGCCGGCTACCGGCCTGTCTTCGACGGGCTTCGTGTCATCGGACATCAATGGTCAAAGACCTCCCATGATCTCAAAGTGTTCCTGACTCAGAACCAGATCCCCTTTCGCTCGATTGACCTCGAGACCGACGAGAAGGGGCAAACCCTCCTCGAGGAGGCCGGCGCGTCGGCCGCCGACCTGCCAGTGGTCCTCTTCCCCGACTCCGAACCGATGCTGCAACCTTCGCCCACAGAAGTGGCGGAGCGGGTCGGGCTGCAGACCCACGCCGTGGATCCCGCCTATGACCTTGTCGTCATCGGTGGCGGGCCGGCCGGATTGGCTGCCTCGGTATACGGGGCGTCAGAGGGATTGAGCACGCTGCTGATCGAAGAGCGAGCTCCAGGCGGGCAGGCAGGCCAAAGTTCCCGAATCGAAAACTATCTTGGGTTCCCGAAGGGGATCAGCGGAGCCGACTTGACCCGGAGAGCCGTTTCTCAGGCAACACGGCTCGGAGCCGAAATCCTGGTTCCGGCGTCAGTCGAGCGGATCGAACGAAAGGATCCCTTCCGGATCATCCATTTGATCGAGGGCTCCAGCATCACAGCGAAAGCTGTGATCGTGGCCAGCGGTGTCACGTATCGTCGGCTCCCGGCGATCGGAGTCGACGAGCTTTCCGGCACCGGCGTTTACTACGGAACCTCACAAGTCGACGCGGTTCGACACAAGGGTGAGCCTGTCTACGTCGTGGGAGGGGGCAACTCGGCAGGTCAAGCGGCCCTTTTTCTCACTCGTTTCACCGACGACGTGACGATCGTGATCAGACGAGACGACCTGACAGCCACGATGTCCCAATATCTGGTAGACGCCATCGAAGCGAGCCCTTCGGTGAATGTGAGAGCCAATGCCCGTGTCGTCGAGGTGATCGGAGAGGGCCATCTCGGCTCCCTCCGGTTGGCAGATACCACGACATCGGCGGAAACGGAGGTCTCGGCGGGCGCACTGTTCATTTTCATAGGGCAGGGAGCCAGGACCGATTGGATCGCCGACCTGGTCGAGCTAGACGACCGTGGCTTCATCATGACTGGACTGGACCTCGGACCACTCAAGGATTGGAATGTCGACCGGGACCCACTTCCCTTCGAGACCAGCGTCCCCGGTGTCTTTTCAGCAGGCGACGTTCGACACGGATCGATCAGGCGAGTTGCAGGAGCTACAGGCGAGGGCGCGACAGCTGTGAGATTTGTCCACAAGCACCTCGCCGACCTGTGAGATCGGTTGCCGAGATTCTCAGGGGACTCCCCTACTTCTCAGACCTCGAAGACGAACTTCTGGATCGGGTCTGTGCCGCCTCCGACCAGATTGAGATCGATCCGCAGCACACGAGCATCGAAGAGAAGTCGCACTCTGAGGAGATGTATGTGATCGTCGAGGGTCGTCTGGAAGTGTGGAAGACAGGCCCGACTAGAAACATCGTGTTGGCGACGCTTGGTCCCGGCGATGTGGTTGGTGAGATGGCACTACTCGACAAAGCGCCTCGAACAGCTTCTGTCACTTCGACTACTGACTCCACACTCATTCGTATTCCGGCATCAGCATTCGAGGATCTGATCACTGATTCCCGAGTCGTCAGGCGAATGTTTCACACTGTCATCTCGCGGCTACGCGGCATCGAAGAGACCCTGAGACACGAGGAGAGGATGGCCGCCCTCGGTCGGATGGCCGCCCAGTTGATGCACGAGTTGAACAATCCGGCCGCCGCCGTTGCAAGGTCAGCTGCAGGGCTGGCAGCCGTATACGAGTCTCTCGGAGAGGCTGCCGTGATGTTGTCCAAGACCGGTGTGGAGATCTCCGCCAGAACCAACCCTCCCGATCGACATCTCGAACTCGATCCGCTGACCCGATCGGACCTAGAAGACGCTATGGCGGAGAAGCTCGAGAGCCTCGGCGTCTTGAACCCATGGGAACTGGCTCCCACGTTGGTACAGGACAGGTGGGATTCAGGGGCACTAGACAGCCTGGTTGAAGGGCTGGATCCGGAAAGCGGTGCGGCCCTCGTCAATTGGATCGGACTTCGCTCCCTCGCCTCGCAGGTGATCGGTGAGCTTCAGATCGGGGTCGGCAGGATCTCGGAGCTCGTCAGGATCGTCAAGGACTACTCATACCTCGACCAGGCTCCGGTTCAGGAGATGGACCCGACGGCAGGGATCGCGGACACCCTGGTCCTTCTCAAACACAAACTGCACAACGTCGAGGTGGTCACCGACTTTGCCCCCGACCTTGATCACATCGAGGCCCCGGGCAGGGACATCAACCAGGTGTGGACCAACCTGATCGACAACGCTGCCGATGCGATGCCTGATGGCGGGACGCTGACAATCAAGGCCAGCAATATTGACAATTCGGTGGTGATCACCGTCGCCGACTCCGGCACCGGCATCGAACCGGATCACATCGAGCGGCTGTTCGACCCTTTCTTCACCACCAAGGAACCGGGCGAGGGCACTGGCCTCGGGCTCTACACCGTCAACACGCTCGTGACTCGTGCCGGTGGGACGATCGAGGCGACATCAGGGTCAGACGGCACAACCTTCACTATCACCTTTCCGTCGGCCAACCACCAATAACCATGCTCGCCAACCACCTCTGTGGGAAGGACACCTAGGGACGTCGGAAGGCGGATTTGTCCCGAACGACCATCACATCGCACGGCGCTTCCCTGACCAGCGACTCGGCGACTGTGCCGAGAAGGACCATCCGTGTCGCAGAAGCGCCGCGATTGGCGACAACCACGAGATCAGCATTTCGGCGGCGGACCGCTTCTTCTATGGTCTCGGCGGGAGGGCCGTCGACCACCAGTGTCCGAACCTCTCCGTTCCGTGAGGCAGTGAACTCCGCCATGCGGTCCTTGGCGGCTTCGATTCTTGTCAAGCGTGAGGCCTCAAGCTCTTCCTGAAACAGCCCGGCACTCGCCAGGATCGGATCGAAACGAGACGGGAGCGAGTAGACGGCGGTGATGTCCGCCTCAGGAAACGACGCGATGGCATGCTCTATCGCCGCGCGAGAAGACTCCGAGAAATCGACGGCCGCGAGTATCCGGCGATAGGGCACCCGCGGCTGCCGGCGAACGATCAACGTGTCGGACGTGGACATCCGCGCCACACGAGCCGAAACCGGCCCGACCGCAAAGACATCCACAGACGAAGAGCCAACGACCGTCAAGTCGGCCGCCTTGGCGCGGGACACCAACTCCCACGAAGGGGACCCTTTGACCACTTCGAGATTGACGCTGGCCTTCGTTCGACTGCCGACCCAATCAGCCAGTTTCCGGGCCTCATCGGTCTGGTGCTCCCTCATCAACCCGGCCAGATCTGGGTTGATGAGAGCCTCGGTTACTGGCTCTATGACGTGGACCAGATTGAGATCAGAGCCGGTCGACTCGGCAATCATGCCCGCCCGGTCGGCAACCCGGCGTCCGATGACTGTCAGGTCTACACCAGCGACGATGGCCCGCAAACGCGCTCCTCCCGAGACATGCGCAGGGGACTCTACAGACTGTCTACCTCATGCGCCTTTTCAAAGGGATCGGGCCCTTCGAGGGCCCAGGCGAGCTTGTCCAGGTATGCGTCACGCCCGATGATCACGGCGCCGAGTGACTCGAGGTGAGGGGTTTTCCATTGCACATCGAGCAGACGACCAGCACCCTCATTCATGACCACAACGAGATGAACCAGCGCAACTTTCGAGGCATCGCGGACCGAGTGGAACATCGATTCGCCCGCGAAGAGCCCACCTATACCTACTCCGTACAACCCGCCGGCCAGCTCGCCGTCCATGTCCCAGACCTCAACTGAATGGGCCCAGCCAAGACGGTGAAGTTGGATGTACGTCTCTACGAAATCGTCGGAGATCCATGAACCGGATCGGCGAGGCTCGGCGCAGCCCCGGATGACGGCTTCGAAGTCGGCGTCCACCGAGACCTGGAACCGCCGAGTCGCCTTCCGCAGAGACCGTGAAATGTGGAGCCCATCAAGCGGAACCACCGCGCGCTCGACCGGAGACCACCAGCCCAGGTCGCCGTCCTCGAGGTACATCGGGAACAGCCCACTCCGATACGCCTTCAAGACAGTCCCCGGTGTCATGTCGGCGCCAACCGCCACGACGTCTCCGTCGGCAGTCCTGGGATCTGGCGGTTCGTAAGCAGACGGAGGTGGTTCGATTGGCATCTATACCGATTCTTCCAGAGTGAAGCCGACCGTGCCCGTAGGCTGCTACTTCGTGAAAGCCCTGATATGTGACAGCTACGACGGAATCGATGCATTGCGAGTCGGTGAGTTCCCCGACCCGGAGCCGACGTTGGGCACTGTATTGGTCAGAGTCGAGGCGGCCTCGGTCAACTTTGCGGACACTCTCATCGTGCAAGGTCAGTATCAGGTTCGGCCCGAGACTCCTTTCGTTCCCGGGACGGAGCTAGCCGGAGTTGTCGAGCGGGCCGACGACATACCCGACGTGTCGACGGGAGATCGGGTGGCGGCGTATCTCGGGTACGGAGCAATAGCCGAGCGCGTAGTCGCCTTCCCCGGCTCAATCCTCAAGCTCCCCGACTCTGTCAGCTTTGAAGAGGGGGCGACCATCCCCGTGGGATATGGCACGTCCTATCACGCTCTGGTGGACCGCGCCCAGATCGATTCGGACGAAACCCTTTTGGTCCTCGGAGCCGCGGGCGGCGTTGGTTTGGCGGCGGTGCAGATAGGCAAAGCCCTGGGAGCGACCGTGATCGGCGCTGTCTCGACTCAGGAAAAGGAAAGCGCGGTCCTGGAGGCGGGAGCAGATCACGTTATCCGGTATGACCAGACTCCCCTGCGAGAAGGAATCGCTACCGCTACCGATGGAGCTGGAGTCGATGTGGTCTACGACCCGGTTGGAGGAGAGATGACCGAGCTCGCTCTCCGATCGACCAACTGGAACGGGTGCCTGCTGGTCGTCGGGTTTGCTTCGGGCGACATCCCTTCGATACCCCTCAATCTGAGCCTGGTGAAAGGCAACTCGATCGTCGGTGTCTTCTGGGGACGCTTCACCATCGAAGAGCCCGAGCGGAGCAAGGAGAACAACCGCCAGATCATGGAGTGGATCGCGGAAGGCAAGCTCACGCCTGTCGTCCAAAAGCGATACAAGCTCGACGAGGCGGTCGACGCCCTCCGCTGGGTGGCTAACAGGAGTGCCATCGGAAGAGTGATCATCACTCCATGAAGCGGGTGGTCGTAGTCGGCGGAGGGATCGCGGGTGTCGCCGCAGCGGCACATCTTGCGCCGAGAGCAGAGGTGACTCTCCTCGAGATGGAATCGACCCTCGCCTACCACACCACCGGCAGATCGGCGGCGACGTTCCTCATCAACTACGGAGGAAAAGGCGCCCGCCCTCTCGCCGCCGCCAGCCAGAGTTTCTACGAAAACCCGCCGCCAGCATCCACCGATGCTCCCCTGCTGTCCCCGCGGGGCGCTCTGTGGATCGCCACTCACGAACAAATCTCCGATCTCGAATCTCTAGCCGCAGCCGGCCGAGCCTCCGGAGCCGGCTCCGTGATGGTGGATGCCCAAGATGTTCGGAGAATCGTGCCTGCTCTCGACCCTGCCTATGTAGCGGGTGGCCTCTGGGAAACGTCGGCACGTGACATAGACGTCGCCGGCCTACATCAGGCTTTTGTGCGAATTGCCCGGCGCCATGAAGCCCAGATCCGGACCGGATCGCCCGTTGTGGGTATAGCCACCCAAGGCACGGGATGGAGAGTTCGAACCGACGACACCGAGACCGATTGTGATGTGATCATCAACGCGGCCGGGGCGTGGGGGGACAGGATCGCGACTCTTGCAGGAGTCGACCCGATCGGCCTTGTCCCGATGCGAAGAACCGCCTTCATGGTCCCGGGAGACGAGGCATACCGTGACTGGCCGCTGGTGGTCGACGTAGACGAAGGCTTCTACTTCCGCCCCGATGGAACCCAGTTGCTGTGCTCCCTGGCCGAGGAGATCCCGGCCGATCCAGGCGACCCCCGGCCGAACATGGAAGACGTTGCCCTCGCGATCGACCGCATCAACACAGCCACCACGTTGGGCATCAGGACCGTCAACTCCCAGTGGACCGGGTTGCGGACCTTCGTGCCCGACCGCGACCTCGTCATCGGCGAGGATCCGACGGCGCCAGGCTTCTTCTGGCTAGTGGGTCAGGGTGGCATCGGCATCATGACCTCGCCCGCCTATGGAGAACTGATTGCGAGCCAGGTTCTCGAGGATGAGACACCGGCAGGGCTCCTGGAAGCCGGTGTCGATCCTGGTGTGACCCTCCCGGATCGATTCAGAATCTAAGGTGGAGTCAGGCCACTTAGGAGCCCGCTGACTCCTAAGTGCCGGCAGCCGAATCGAGAGGTTCGTCCTCAGGCCAGGTAGTCCAGAACCCGCCAATCAGGATCAGGCCGAATACCAGATGGAGGCTCACTTGCCACACCAAGGTGGCACCCTCCAAATCGAGGGGGAACACAAGCAGGAAGGATGACGCCAGGATCGTTATGGCGACAATCGACCAGACCCGTTTCCCGTTGCCGATAAAACGATCGAGGACCCCGGCTACCACAACGGCTGCCAGGCCCGTGACGATGGTGAGCAGCAAAACGTTGGCGACCTCCATGTCCATCGTTCCGTCGCCACCATCTCTCGCTGGCACCTGAGGCGCCACATCCACGGCCCGGGCCAGCAAGAAAGCGCCCAAGGCGGCAACGACTGCGAGGGCCGTCACTGTGATCCGACTGACCATTGGTCACAGGGTAGCGGTCTGTCGCCTGAGTGGTGCGAGTGTGTGTCCGAGGCGTCGGCGTTGAATCGCAAGGACGCACAACGAAGCCGGACCTAATCCTGCGGCGAGGCGGAGCCATTCATGAGACGGGCCGCTTTCGCTGCCTATCCTCAGAACCAGGATGCCCGAGGGACACACAGGTAGAAGATGAAGGCGATGACGGCCGGTGGCGGGTTCCGTGCCATCGTCTACTCCCTGCGCAAGGGTCGCGAGGCGGGCGGTGTACTCAAGCTTTACCGGGCGCTCCGTTCCAATAACGCCTGCAAGACCTGTGCTCTCGGCATGGGCGGTCAACTCGGCGGAATGGTCAATGAAACAGGTCATTTCCCGGAAGTATGCAAGAAGTCGATTCAGGCGATGACGGCTGACATGCAAGGCGCGATACCCGAGGAATTCTTCGGCCAGGTCACTCTCCAGCAGATGAAGGCAATGACGCCCCGCCAGTTGGAGGCGATGGGCCGGCTGACCAAACCTCTCTACGCCGGACCTCTCGACAACCGGTACCGAGAGATCAGTTGGGACGAGGCGTTCCATAGAATCACCGGCAAGCTCCAGAAGAGCGTTCCCGACGAAACCTTCTTCTACGTCAGCGGCCGGTCGTCGAACGAGGCTGGTTTCCTGCTTCAGGTATTCGCCAGGCTCTACGGGACCAACAACGTCAACAATTGCTCCTACTACTGCCACCAGGCCTCGGGCGTAGGGCTGGCGAGCGTCACCGGGTCGGGCACGGCCACCGTCGTCCTCGAAGATATCGAAGCACTGGACAAAGACGATGTGATCTTCCTGATCGGCGCCAATCCCGCCTCAAACCATCCTCGGTTGATGACCATGCTGTCCAGGTTCAAGCGTCGCGGAGGCAAGGTCATCGTGGTCAACCCGCTGAAGGAAACCGGTCTGGTCCGGTTCAAGGTTCCGTCAAACATCCGGAGTCTCCTCTTCGGGACCCAGATCGCCGACGAGTACGTCCAGCCCGACATCGGCGGTGATATCGCTTTCCTGTCCGGCGTAGCCAAGTCGGTTATCGAATCCGGCGCCGAGAACACCAAATTCGTCTCCGAGCACACCGATGGCTGGAACGAGTTTCGAGAGAACGTCACATCATTGAGCTGGGACACGATCGAGGAGGGCTGCGGTGTGTCCAAAGAAACGATCCAACGCATCGCAGATCACTACATCATCGCCCCCAACGCCATCTTCTGCTGGGCCATGGGCATCACCCATCACGCCCATGGGGTCGAGAATGTTCAGGCAATCGCCAATCTGGCCATGACTAGAGGGATGTTGGGGAGACCGCTGGCCGGCCTCCTACCGCTGCGGGGACATTCCAACGTTCAGGGGATCGGGTCGATGGGGGTGACTCCGCAGCTCAAGAAGGCGGTCCTTGACGCCATCGAATCTGAGTTCGCCACCTCGCTGCCCACGTCGCAGGGTCTCGACACCATGGGCTGCGTGGTCAGGGCCTCGGAGGATGCGATCCGCCTGGCCTTGTGCCTTGGTGGGAACCTCTACGGGTCTAACCCTGATGCGAAGTTTTCCTCGAGGGCCCTAGGTGCGATCGACATGGTCGTCTACATGTCAACGACCATGAACACCGGACACGCCGCCGGGCGCGGGAAGGAGACGATCATCCTCCCGGTTCTGGCCCGCGACGAGGAGCCCCAGCCAACGACTCAGGAGTCGATGTTCAACTACGTCCGGTTGTCCGACGGCGGAGAGCCCCGCCACGAGGGCCCTCGGGCCGAGGTGGCGGTTATTGCCGAGATCGCGGAACACACCCTCGGCGATGGCCCACTCGACTGGTCATCGATGAAGCAGTACGGACGAATCCGCGAAGCTATCTCCAAGGTGATCCCGGGATACGAGCCCATCGGGGAGATCGACTCCACCAAGAAGGAATTCCAGATCATCGGGAGGACCTTCCACGAGCCGCACTTCAAGACGAACACGGGGAGGGCAAGATTTCATGCGGTTGATCTGCCCGCCCTGGCCGGAGGAAACGGGCACCTGCGTCTTATGACAGTCCGGAGCGAAGGCCAATTCAACACCGTCGTTTATGAGGACGAGGACATCTACCGGGGCCAGGACAGACGCGATGTGATCATGATGAACAAAGGCGACATCGAGCGGATGGGGCTGGTGTTGGATCAGCCTGTCACCGTGAAGAATGACACCGGCGCCTTGGATCAGATTGTGGTCCGGGCCACCGACATTCCGCCTGGCAACGCAGTGATGTACTACCCGGAAGCCAACGCACTGGTTCCCCGAAAGATCGACCCCGCCTCAAAGACCCCGGCATTCAAGGGGGCCCTGGTCATAGTGGAGCCGGCCTCGGAGTCTGCTGATTAATGGCGTTGCTCAGATCGGCGGCCAGGCGCGTCACTCGCTAGGACGAGGTTTCGCGACTCCTCGGGGCGGAATGGCGGAGCCGAGGACACCGCGAGTGGCGATGAACTGGTCGTCGAGATGAGTGACAGGCATTGCTGAGCGGGCTCCTACGAGTCAGACTCTTCCTGACGTCGAACCAGCCAGTCGGCGAGAGGCGTGGGCATTCGCGCCGTACGGCTGCCCCAGTCATACACCACTGCCGTGCCGGCAAAGTGATCGTGCCATGCGCGCCGCTCTTGTCCGAAGATGATGCCGAGAAGCCCGAGTCCGAAGATGAGAAAGCTGAGGGGATATGTCAAGACTCGGAGGAATGCCTGACGTGGTTTGAGGGCTGCTGACCCGTCAGCTCCCACCACGCGCACGCCCAGAACGGCCTTGCCAATCGTCTTGCCGAATATGGCCAGGCTGACCCAGAGATAGATGAAGACCCACGTGACAAAGCTCAGGGCGAACCAGAGCCCACGTGGCCCGGTCATGTCGAGAACAATATTCGACACCAGCCCTAGCAAGAAGGAAGTGCCTGCAAGCGTAAGCGTGAACCCGGTGCTCACTATGAAGGTATCGACTACAACAGCAAGCAGCCGGGTCAATGGCCCGCTATACCTCCCGGTCGACACTGAGGCATCCTCGTCGGACCGCTCGTCAACCCAATCGACCAAGCGGTGAGGACCAGATGGGAACTCGTCCGGGTCACGCCTGATCAGACGGTTGAGAAAACGGAAAATGATCACGTCGATGCCGACGATCGGCCTGCGGAAGAGATCCAGGGCTGAACCGGTGAGATGGCTGGTGCTTTCGGCCACGATCTGGGGGATCCCGGCCCGTTCGACCAAGACTCCGACATCGATTCTCTCCATGAGGGCATCAATGTCGGCTCGAGAAAGCAAAGCGTCTATGTCGACCCTGTCGAGGACGGCGTTGAGATCTACCCGATCAAGGAGGGTGTCAAGGTCGATCCGGTGGAGCAGGGCATTGATATCAACGTGTTCGAGCACCAAGTCGGGATCGACAATGTCGAGAACCCGCTCGCTGGCCCCCCGAGCTGCCCGGGATAGCAAACCATCACGGGGTTCGTCGTCGGTTTGGCGATCTTCAACGCTCACTGGAGGAAAGCTAGCCCGTTACCAATCTGCCCGCTCACAAACACCTTCTGGCGATTCTCCTATCCGGTTACTGCTCCCGATGCTGCCGACCCGACCAGCTTGGCGTACTTGGCAAGCGCTCCAGATGAATAGCGGGCCGGCCGCGGCTCCCAATCGGCGGCACGTTGCCTCAGCTCGTCATCGGCAACGAGCACGTCAAGCCTCCTGGCGGGCACGTCGACCCGGATGCGATCATCCTCGTTGACCAGGCCCATCGGACCTCCTATCTCAGATTCGGGGGCGACATGGCCAATGCACAGACCCGTCGTACCGCCTGAAAATCTTCCGTCGGTGATGAGCAAGACGTCTTCGCCCAACCCCGCACCCTTGATCGCAGCCGTTATCTGAAGCATCTCCCTCATACCCGGCCCTCCCCGTGGGCCCTCGGTTCGGATGACGACAACATCACCATGCTTGATCCGGTGGTCGAACAAAGCTTCGAGAGCTGCCTGCTCCCCTTCGAAGACCCGGGCCGGACCCTCGAAGGTCTCCAGCTCGATGCCCGCGACTTTTACCACGGCTCCCTCGGGAGCGAGGTTCCCTCTGAGAACGGCGATCCCACCCTCGGCAGCCAGCGGGCGCCTCGTCGGTGCGATCACATCTTGACCCTCGTCAAGGAGAGTTTCGCTGAGGTTCTCCCCCATAGACCTACCGGTCACAGTGAGGGCGTCTCCGTGAAGTAGACCTTCGTCCAAGAGAGCCCGCAGAACCACAGGGACTCCCCCAACTCGATCCAAATCGACCATGTGGTAGCGACCGAATGGCTTCAGGTCACCAAGATGAGGCGTTCGACGGGAGATCCGATCGAAGTCATCGAGTTCCAGGTCGACTCCGGCCTCATCGGCAATGGCTAGAAGATGCAGGACAGCGTTGGTCGACCCGCCGAGAGCCATCACGATCATGATGGCGTTCTCGAACGCCGGGCGGGTGAGAATGTGCCTGGGTCGAATATCGGCCTCGAGAAGTGACATTACGGCCTTCCCCGAACGCTCCGCGTATTCGGCAAGACGCCCGTCGACGGCGGGCACCGTAGACGAGCCGGGCAACGACATCCCCAGTGCCTCGCCAACGGACGCCATGGTGTTGGCGGTGAACATCCCGGCACACGAACCTGGGCCCGGACAGGCAGCCTGCTCGATCGCCAGAAGCTCCTCGGCGCTAATTCGACCTTCTGACTCGGCTCCGATCCCCTCGAAAACATCGACTATCGAGATGTCACGCCCCTTGTAGCGACCCGGCAAACTCGATCCGCCGTATAGGAACACGGCAGGAAGATCGAGCCGCGCAGCAGCCATCAGCATCCCCGGAAGCGACTTATCGCATCCGGCGATAGACACGAGTGCATCGAACCGTTCGGCATGCATCACCAGCTCAACCGAGTCGGCAATTACCTCGCGGGAGACCAACGATGCCCGCATCCCTTCGTGACCCATCGAGATCCCGTCAGACACGGCAATCGTCGTGAAGGTGAAGCCAGTGCCGCCGGACTCGACGATCCCCCTCTTTGCATTTCTGGCCAGTTCCGGCCCGGTGAGGTTGCATGGAGTCACCTCGTTGCCTGCCGACACCACACCGACCTGCACTTTCGAGAAGTCCTCCTCGGATAAGCCGACCGCCCGGAGCATGGCTCTCGCTCCGGCCTTAGCGGGCCCTTCGGTGACGTCCTGGGATCTGATTTTGCTGATCATCAGTCCGGATCCTACGGCCTTAGGTTTGGCCCCGGCATGAAACCGACCACAATCCGCTCATGGCAACGATCTACTACGACAGTGACTGTGACATCGAGCTCATTCGGGCAAAGCGAGTGGCGATCATCGGATATGGAAGTCAGGGACATGCCCATGCGCTCAACCTGAAGGAATCGGGAATCGACGTCGTAGTCGGCCTTCGCGAGGAATCCCCCAGCCGGGAGGAGGCAGAGCGCAGCGGCCTGTCGGTGATGAGCCCTGCGGAGGCCACCCAATGGGCCAACGTGATCATGATGCTCGTACCAGATCAGTTCATGGGGGCTATCTACAAGGAGTCGGTCGCCAAGAATCTGGATTCTGGCGACATGTTGATGTTCGCTCATGGATTCAACATCCACTTCGGTGAGATCGTCGCACCAGGAGACGTCGACGTGGCAATGGTCGCCCCCAAGGGGCCGGGCCACCTCGTGAGGAGAACCTATGAAGAGGGCTCGGGCACGCCCTGTCTGATTGCGGTGCACCAGGACGCATCTGGTCAGGCAACGGATCTCGGACTGTCATATGCGTCCGCCATTGGCGGGGGCCGGGCAGGGATTCTCCAAACCACCTTCAAGGAGGAGACGGAAACCGACCTTTTCGGTGAGCAGGTAATCCTCTGTGGAGGTGTTTCCGAGCTGATCAAGGCCTCCTTCGAGACCCTGGTGGATGCGGGATACCAACCGGAATCCGCCTACTTCGAGACCCTCCACGAGTTGAAGCTGATCGTCGACCTTCTCTACGAAGGAGGGATGTCGTGGATGCGTCACTCGATCTCCGACACCGCGGAGTATGGGGATTACACCCGCGGCCCCAGGATTGTCACCGACGAAACCCGAGCTTCAATGCGACAGATTCTCGAAGAGATCCAGTCGGGAGCCTTTGCCAACGAGTGGCTTGCCCAGGCAAGGGAAGGAGCGCCGGTCCTTCACGAGCAGCGGGCCGCCAACCGCGGGCACCAGGTCGAACTGGTTGGGAAGGAACTTCGGAATCTGATGCCGTTCCTCGACCCCAAGACAGCGCCTCAGTAAGCGTCGGGGTCGTCGAACACCAACTCCCCCGTTTCGGACAGGCTTGCGTGGATCCACTGGTCGATCTCGGCCCACATGTCGTAGAGCCATTCCTCTTGGCCGTCCGGAGGCGGAATCTCCTCGGCTCGCACATGCCAGATCTTGACAGCAATGTCGGTATCCATCGGCATCTCGCGCCAGATATCGCCGGCGGTAACGAACGTCTCGAGACCGGCGTGGCCGACGAAGAAGACATCTGAATCCGACGGCGCGGAGGCGAGAACGGTCATGACACCCTTGGATCGAGGCGGCAAGGTCCTACGTAGCTGCTCCGCCCGCTCGGCGAGATCAGGACGACCGGTTTCTCTGAGCTTCTGGATAGCTCGACGGTGCCGTCGTTCGGTGTAGTTGGCCCCTTCGGGGAATATGACGAACGCGTCGTCGTTGCTCATTTCGCCAGCCAGGTCACCGATCGCCGCTATGAGCGCCTCGCCACCCTTGCGTCCACCAGGGACAAACGCCGTGGGAAGACGATTGAGCATGACGTCGACCATTGGATCCCATTGGAGGAACTCCTTCAGGACGATCCTGGTATCACGGTGATACACGTTGGCAAGGCCGTCCATGAGCAGCATCGAGTCCCCGGGTCCGGCATGACGCCCGAAGATCAGAGCCGGTCTGCGCCCAATCTCTCCAGCCGTTGTCGCGATTGGACCCTCCATGAGAAGAGTCAGCTTGAAAGTGAACTTCGCCGACCGGACCACTCTCCTAAGAACCCATCCGAACAACCGGTAATGAGCCGACATGAATGATTTCGAGCGGATCTTCCAGCCGAATCCTGAACCAATCCAGAGAAAGAAGAGGCCCACCAAGGTCAGCGCCTCCAAGGCCAAGTAGAGAAACAGGAACCATGCAATACGGAATATTCGCCACCGGCCGGGGACGAATCTCGAAACGAACAGCGCAACCAGAATCCAGATCGGAAGCGAGATCGCAGCGAGCCCGACCCCAATCACGATCAGCGGGTCTACAAACAGCCTTCGCACCCAAGTCGGAGGCGGTGTCACTGAGGCCCAATCTCCTTCAGATATATCGAGGATGCCTCATAGGCCCCGGTGATCAACTCTTCACTACCCCCGGTATTGCGCCACTTCAACTGACGGCGGTCGTCGAAACTGACCGGATTACCGGATGGGAGAAGATGAAAGTCGATCCCATCGGGAAGGTTCCTGACGTCGGTGGCGAAGCGATGGCGTCGGGCAATCTCGAAGGAAATCAGGGCGGCCTCGTGAAGTCGTTCCGGCGGTCGCAACGGTGCCTCGATTCGGCCGACCTGCAGGACGTAGATGATCTCGGCGCCCAATTCAACAGCCCGCCCGACCGGAATCGAGTTGACCAGCCCGCCGTCGTAGAAATGCTCGCCATCGATCTCGACCGGTGGGAACAGAGCCGGCACCGCGGAGCTGGCGAGGACAGCGTCAATCAACGGACCTTCGGTGAACCAGTGTTCGGCCGCCTTCTGGATCGAGGCCGCCACACATTGGAAGGGAATAGGAAGGTCCTCAATAGACCGGCCCTGGCCGTGAACGTGCTCGAGCAGCAGACGCAGTTCGTCGGTCTCGTGGATTGCCGGTTGCATCGTGGCCACGTTTCTCATCCGATCGAACAGCCCGCCCTTGAAGATGCCGGCACTCGCGACCTCCTCCCAGAACCCGACCAGCCTCTTCACTCCATCTGGCCCCGGGTCGTCGGCAATAACCGAACCATTGAATGCCCCGATCGAAGTGCCCAGAACCAGGTCGGGCACGATGTTGGCCTCGGTCAGGGCCTGGAGCATCCCGACCTCCACCGCCCCCCATCGGCCTCCCCCTCCGATAACAAATGCTGTGGTCACCTTTTTTCACTCCGGTCAACCACGCGAGCTGTTTCGGGGTTGGTAGTGGAGCCAGGAAAGGGGGGGATTAGTGCCCCGACCAGCAACGTTCCTACCGGACAGGGCACTAGCCATCATCCTCTTCGACGTACCACTCGGTGAAATCGCGGCATCGCCCCGACTCGTCAAACCGGATCACCCAGAGGTTCCGAAAGATCGTGGACGGCTCGAAATAGCGGGTCGTTCCGGTGATGACGGCGAGTTCGTCGGTCTCGACCAATGGCTGCCATGCGAAATCCCAATTGTCGGGGTCATCGTCGATCTCACGCCACCATGAGACGATTTCCTTGAGCCCGTGAAGCTCGCCATCTGCCGTTTGGGGGTCGTAGACGGCGTCCTCAGAGAACAGAGCGGCAATGTGGTCGGGATGGTTATCCGTCCACGCCGCGACATACCGGTCCATCCACAGCTCCAGACGGTTTCCATGCGGGTCGGAGGCCTCTGGTTCCTCGCCACCCGGAATAGCGGTTAGCTCAGGCATCGTCCGCCAAGGTAGCCGAACCGACCAGCCCGGAGTACCACCGGTAACTCTCCTTTGGGACTCTTCTCCCGGTCCGATGATCCACCCAGACCAATCCGAATCGCTGTGAGAAACCGTGCACCCATTCCAGGTTGTCGAGGAAGCTCCACGCAAAGTATCCATCGACCGGAACTCCCGACTGACGCGACCTGGCCGCAGCTTCGATGTGGTCTGCCAGATAGTCGATCCTGCGTTGGTCATTCACCAGCCCGACGTCATCAGGGCCGTCGGAATACGAAGCGCCGTTCTCGGTGACGATTATCGACCGGGGTCGATAGGTTTGATGAACCCTGTGCAGGAACTGCTCCAGACCCGCTGGATCAATCCGCCAGCCCATCTCGGTATAGCCGAGCGGGACGTCGGGGCCCGGGGTGAAATCGGTGTTTTCCGACTCCTCGTAACCTGAGGCGACTTCGATGGTTGTGTAGTAGTTGAGCCCGAGAAAGTCGATGGGGGTGGACAGCACATCGAGATCGCCGTGCCTCACGAAGGCATCGAGACCGCCAGGGAGTCGCCCTCGCTCCCCATACGCCTCGACAATGTCTGCGGGATAACCCTTCCCAAAGACCGGATCGAAGAACCAGCGGTTGCGGAAACCATCGAAGTGCTTCGCAGCGGCAACGTCGTCCTCATCGTCGGACACCGGGCGAGCGGGTCGGCAGTCCAGAGCGATCCCGATCTTGGATTCGGGAACTACCTCTCGAAGCTCAGCAACAGCCATTCCGTGAGAAAGCAGGAGATGATGACCAGCCCGAAGGGCGATAGTCCAATCCGAGATGCCGGGCGCGAACAAGCCTTCCTGATGTCCCAGCATGGCGGCAACCCAGGGCTCATTGTGGGTTATCCAGTGACCCACGAGATCTCCCAACTCTTCAGCCATGATTCGGGCGTAGCGAGCGAAAGCATCCGCTGTCGCTCTGTTCGCCCATCCACCTTGGTCTTGCAATGCTTGGGGCAGATCCCAGTGGTACAGAGTGAGGTATGGCTCAACTCCCCGATCCAGCATTCCCTGTATCAGCGCCCGATAAAACGCCAGCCCGGCCTGGTTGATCTCGCCGACGCCGTCGGGAATCACTCGCGTCCAGGCCACCGAGAAGCGGTACGCCCCAACGCCAAGATCCCCGAGCAGATCCAGATCTTCTTCCCATCGGTGATAGTGATCACAACCAAGGAGTCCGACATCGGGCACCCGCCCCAGATCGGCGAAGCGATCCCAAATCGAGTTGCCCTTCCCATTCTCATGCCGTCCCCCTTCGATCTGATAGGCAGACGTCGCCACACCCCAGGTGAAGTCAACCGGAAGCTCGATGTCCATCTACTCGACCGTACGAATGCGGCGGACTAGGTGGCTGCTCAACAATGCATGTCACTCATCTCGACAACCGCGTCATCGCAACTCGCGGTGTCCCCGGCCCCGCCATTCCGATCCGAGGAGCGGCGAAACCTCGCTCTTGCGGGTGGCGCGCCTGGCCGCCGATCTGACCAACGGCATTATTCAGCAGACTCCTAGACAGCCACCCTCTGCTTAGTCCCGACGCGGTCGCCCGTCGCTGGATCGAAGAAATGAAGCTTGGAGGTATCGACGACAAGCTCCACCGTGTCGCCGTGCTTCACCGAGACGTCAGGACTGACTCGTGCGACGAAGTTTGTCGTATCGCCGAGATGAGAGGCGTCCTGGCCGATGTCGGCCAGCAACTCCTCGATGTCCGGCGTGACAACCGGGGCCCGATCGATGGTGAAATGGATAAACGTATCGGCACCCAGCATCTCAGTGACCTCCACCACGACCCGAAACATTCGTTCAGGATTGGGACCGACCACAGCGGCGGCCTCTAGATTGCTGGGCCGCAGACCGATCACGAGCTCGTTGTTCATGTAGTTCTCGATGCCCGGATGGCTGTCGAGAGCCTTCGTATCGACGACTAGCCGGCCATTCGGGAAGACTGCGACGACTTGATCATCCTCAGTTTCGAGGTGGCCATAGGTGAGGTTCATGGACGGACTGCCGATGAAGCCCGCAACAAAGAGGTTATCGGGATGATCAAACAGCTCGGTTGGAGGCCCGACCTGCTGGAGGTTGTAAGGCCGGGCGGCCGAGACCGGGCGGAGCACGGCAACTCGATCGCCAAGAGTCATTGCCTCCACCTGATCATGCGTGACATAGACGGTTGTGGTTCCGAGACGGGAGTGAAGTCTCTCCAACTCGGCCCGCATCTGTACGCGGAGCTTGGCGTCGAGGTTCGAAAGAGGCTCATCCATCAAGTAGGCGGCCGGTTCCCGAACGATCGCCCGGCCCATCGCAACCCGCTGTCGCTGCCCCCCGGAGAGAGCCTTCGGCCGGCGATCCAAAAGCTCCCGTATTTCCAGAATGTCAGCGGCCTCGTTGACCAGTCGCTGAATCTCATCCTTCTTGACCTTCCTCAGCTTGAGCCCGAACGCCATATTGTCGAACACGGTCATATGGGGATACAGGGCGTAGTTCTGGAAGACCATTGCGATGTCCCTGTCCTTGGGGGCCACGTCATTGACTACACGGTCGCCAATCCTCATGTTTCCCTCGGTTACTTCTTCCAGACCGGCGATCATCCGCAAGATTGTTGACTTCCCACAACCCGACGGGCCAACCAGGACCAGAAACTCCCCGTCTCGTATCTCGAGATCGACGTTTCCCACTGCCCGGGTCCCGTCGTCATATATCTTCCCTAGACCCTCCAAGGTGATCGCAGCCATCAGTTTGTGTCTCCTTCTAGAGCACCCTTGCGGGTTGGAACCTAGCGGTTTTCGGAGCAGGCGTGCGGGGCGTCTCCGTGGCATCGGCTCCTATAGGCGCCGCGTATATCAGCTGTGTCCGACCACCACACCCTCTCGGGGTGCGATGGCGAGGCTCACCTTGAAGCTTTCATTCCGATCTGGGTCAGCCGTAGAGACAAGCACCGTCCCCGACCTGATCTGAACCTCCTGGAACTCGTCAGAGAGATTGATCACGACGGTCTTGGTGTCCTCATCAGACTCACGCCGATACATCAGAACCTCGTCCGTTGCCGAGGGGTGGGATAAGTAGGAACCCACACGTAGAGCCACCGACTCTTTCCGGAGGGCGATCAATCGCCGATACAGATTGAGCATCGATCGCGGATCCCCGAGTTCGATCTCAGAGTTGCGAGTCCGATAGTCCGGAGCCACGGGCAGCCAAGGTTTCTCGACACCGAAGCCTGCATTCTCTGCTCCGCTCCACTGCATCGGGCTTCGGCCGCCGTCCCTGCTCAGGGCTGCCACGTTGTTGCCCCAGGGATCCTTCTCTTCACCGTCCGGTACGTGAACGTCGACCATCCCCAACTCATCTCCGTAGTAGAGAAAGGGCGTTCCTCTCAGCGTCAGCAGCAAGAGTGCTCCGAGTCGGGCGTTTTCCTGTCCGACCCGGGTCGCCAGCCGTTTTTCGTCGTGATTGCCAAGAGTCCAATTGGTCCAGGCGCCTATCGGGATGTTCCACAGCACCGACTCGATCAGGGCCTGCAACGATCTCGCGTCCCAGTCGGCAACCATCAAGTGGAAGTTGAACGGCATGTGGAGCTCGTCGAGGCCCTCGCCGTAATACGAAGCCCATTCGGGAAGGTCAAATATGTGTATCTCACTCACCGCTAATGGGTGATGTGGATACGAATCCACCAGCGTGCGGAATTCTCGATGGACGGCATGGACGTCGGGATGCCCGAAGTCATAGAGGTGGATAAACCGGTCGTACTCACCCATGTCCTTGTAGGGCCGGTGGTGGTCGAGCGGAGCGAGAGGGTTGTCACGCTCCAGGGGATCTTTCATGATCTGGTGGGCCGCGTCGCCCCGAAACCCGTCCACGCCTCGGTCGAGCCAGAACCGGGCGACGGCCACCATCTGTTCCTTGAGCTCGGGATTGCGCCAGTTGAGATCGGGCTGATGCGGTAAATAGGTATGCCGGTAGTACTGACCGGTCGTCTCGTCGAGGCTCCAAGCCGGGCCGCCGAACACACTCACCCAATTGGTTGGTGGTGAGCCGTCG
>CAXMPS010000165.1:0-17477 GCA_964194995.1 uncultured Gammaproteobacteria bacterium
AACCCGAGCATGCCAGCCATACGGGTGGCGAGGATAGTGGTTCCGAGGATTGATTCGGGCGCTTGCCCCCTGGCGAGATCGCCGGCCAGTGACACCGCACCAAGAACCTCGGCAACCCGGTCGCCTTCTCGCATCTCTAGAATGCTACCGAAGAATCACACAGCGCATCCTTCGGGCGGTTACGGTCCGCGGCGACCTGGGGTTTTGCCGGTTCGCACGGCGCTCAGCGTTGAATGGTTATCAGGGATGCGCTCTAACCGGGCTGAGCTATGGGCCCCCAATGACGACGCTCGGTGCCGTCGTATCAGGTAGCAAGTAGCAGGTACTTGCGGGTCCAGGATTCTACCGAGTTCCCACTTCGAGGCGAACCCGTACAATGGGGCCTCGCGGGGACGTAGCTCAGCTGGAAGAGCACCGGCTTTGCAAGCCGGGGGTCGTGGGTTCGAGTCCCATCGTCTCCACCATCGACACCGGGGCGGATTGAATCTGCCGCCGCGGTTGTTTGCACAGAAGAACCGATTTCAGGAGATGAAAGTGGCCAACGCAGTAATCGTTGATGCGGTCAGGACACCCATCGGGCGACGCAACGGAGTGTTCAAGGACATCCACTCGGTAGACCTGGCGGCGATCCCGCTCGAAGCCCTGATCGAGAGGAACAACCTGGACCCGGCACTGATCGACGACGTGATCATGGGAAATGTCACCCAGACCGGCGAACAGGCCTACAACATCGGACGCAACGCCGCTCTCGCCGCTGGTTACCCCGAAGAAGTTCCCGGAGTGACCATCGACCGCCAATGCGGTTCATCCCAGCAGTCGGCGCACTTCGCTGCACAGGCGATCATGGCCGGTGCCCAGGACATCGTCGTCGCCGCCGGTGTGGAGAACATGACCAGGGTGCCGATGGGTATCACCGCCCAGCAAGGCCCCGGGCTCCCCTTTGGGGCAAAGATGCTCGAGCGCTACTCCCAGGGCCTGGTGCCCCAGGGAATCTCCGCGGAGATGATCGCCGAGAAATGGGGAATCTCGCGCACCGAGCTCGACGAGCTCTCGCTCGGGTCACATCAACGTGCCGCGCGTGCCACCGAAGAAGGTCGATTCGAAGGCCAGATCGTTCCCGTTGAGATCACCCGCGACGACAAATCGAAGGAGCTGGTTACTCGTGACGAGGGGATCCGTTGGGAGACTTCGATGGAAAAACTCGGCAATCTTCAGCCGGTCTTCAAGTCGGACGGCGTTGTTACGGCTGGCAACAGCTCGCAGATCTCGGACGGCGCGACAGCCGTCCTGATCATGTCCGAGGAGAAGGCAGCCGAACTTGGCCTGAGACCGAAGGCGAGGTTCGTCTCGTTCGCAATGGCCGGGGTCGACCCCGTCATGATGCTCACCGGACCGATACCGGCGACAGGCAAGGTACTAGACCGCGCCGGGCTCTCGGTCGACGACATCGATCTCTTCGAGGTCAATGAAGCCTTCGCCGCCGTAACGGTGGCCTGGCGGATGGAGCATGGGGGGACCGACCCGATGGCTCTTTGGGACCGCACCAATGTCAACGGGGGTGCCATCGCTTTAGGACATCCGCTGGGTGCCTCTGGAGCACGCCTACTCACCGCGCTGGTTTGGGAGTTGGAGCGGACCGGCGGACGCTACGGCCTTCAGACTATGTGCGAGGGTGGCGGTATGGCCAACGCCCTGATCATCGAGAGAATCTGAGGGTGCCGCTCCCGAGTGACCTCTTCGGCCTGACGGCGTTGCCCCCTCCGCCCCTCCGAGGCACCTCCTCCAAACTCGATCCGCTCGAGGGGGACGAATCCTGTTGGTTCGCTCCTTGGGGGAGAACCTGACAGGCAATACCGTTCTCGACGTCATTCTGGCCATCCTGCTGGGCCTGGTCATTTGGCGGATGTCCCTCTCCGTCATTCGGATGCTGTCAACCCCTCCTACCGAGGTTGACCCCGATGATGTCGTCTCTGTCGATCAGGACTACACGTGCACCGTATGCGGCGCTGAGCTGACAATGCGGGCGGTCAACGTCCAGGATGATGCCCCACCGAGACACTGTCGTGAAGAGATGGTGGCCGTGTGGAGGCCAAGCTAGGTCACGTCACCCGTCAGAACCGCCCCTTGCGGATACTGACCTCAGATAGGGCTATATCTGGCACTACGTACCTGGGGCAACCGTCTAATCACACCTGTGTAGTTATCCACGGTGTTCTACACAAGATGTGGAGAACTACACGTGTGTAAGTCGAATCTCGCGTTGTCTCGGAGCGACTAGCCTCGCCGCCGATGCCCGAATCGAAACGGCGTAAGCCAAAGAACCGACCGCCCTCGGCCAAGGCCGTCGAGGCGGCCAAGGCCAAGGATCCCAGCCCCACCTGGTATGTGGCTCTCATGGCCGGTCTCATGGTCTTCGGGGTGATCCTCGTGCTGCTTCGCTTCATTCTCCAATGGGATCAAATCGTCTTGTTGGCAGGGCTGTTGGCCATCGCGGCCGGTTTCCTGATGACAACCAACTACCGCTGACCCCGGAACCACCCCCCATTCGAGTTCTTCGGCCTAGGGAGCGGCTGTAGTAACTGTCGTGGGCGGCGGAGGAGTTGTTGTCGTCGTCGGGAGTGTGGTTGTCGTCGTAGTTGGTGGCGGGGTGAACTCTCCCAACGTGACTCTCACGATGTCCCCCGGCAGCACAGTGGCACCCACCGACGGAACCTGGGAGACGATCAGACCATTCTGGCCGGGGTCGGCGACGGGCTCGGTTGTTGCTGACACGTTCATCACCAGGCCGATGCCACTGAGTATGGAATCCGCCTGTCCTGGCGTCAGCCCAATCAGGTTGGGCACCTCCACGGGCGCGGGCCCGAGTGAGACGACCAGCAAGACCGTGTCTCCCGACTGGGCTTCCACATCGGCCTCCGGGTCGGTCCTGATAACCAGGCCGCTGGCAATGGAAGACGAGTGCTCTTCCGAGGTGGTGAACAGAAGCCCGAGGTCCTGGAGGGCGGTGATTGCGTCGCGCTCAGTTTGCCCGACGAGATCGGGGATGATCACGGTCTCAGGCCCGGTTGAGACCACGAGATTGACAGGGGTACCCCTGCCGACTTCCACCCCCTGCCCGGGCGACTGCTCGATCACTCTTCCGTCGGCAATGTCGGCGTCGGGTCTCTCGTCAACCTGTCCGAGCGTGAGCCCGGCGTCTTCAATCAGCACGATCGCTTCTTCGAGCGTCTGGCCTACAAGTGGCGGAACCGGAAACTCCTCTGTACCGCTCGAGACGAACAGCTTGACTGTGGACCCCTCCTCGACCTCGGTCCCTCCCACAGGCTCGGTCCGGATCACGTTGCCAGGCTCAACGGTCTCGCTGTTCTCGAACTCAAAGGCGACATCGAACCCATCTGTCTGCAGGCGTTCGGTCGCAGCCTGCTGAGTCAGGTTGTTGACATTGGGGACGGCCACCAGGTCGGTGTTGGTGTTGGTGCCGGACGCCAGTTGGAACAGAAAGAAGATCAGTATCGCCAGCGCTACCAGCAAACCGAAGGCGGTGAGGATGAAGGGCAGCTGGGATGGCGGATCGCCTTCGAGATCCCGATACACCTCATCCGGGGGCACTGTCGGTGGGGGAACCGGAGTCGCCATCATCCGGGTGGATTCGTCTGGGGCGCCTGGAACCGGCACCGGGACCACAATCGGGACGCCAATCGCCTCGCCACGCAAGATCGCGAGTAGGTCGGTCCGCATCTCGTCCGCGGTTTGATAGCGGGCGGCCGGGTCTTTGCGGAGAGCCTTGGTCACTACGGCATCCAAGGACTCGGGAACGTCGCTGTTCAGGCCCGAGGGGAGCGGTGCTTCGGTGGATACATGCTGGAACGCAACGGCCATCGGACTGTCGCCGGTGAAAGGGGGCCTTCCAGTGAGCATCTCGTAGAGCACGACCCCCAACGCGTAGACGTCGGAGCGCCGATCTGCCGGTGCTCCCTGGGCCTGCTCCGGGCTGAAGTAGGTGGCCGTTCCGATCACCGCGCCGGTCTTGGTCAACTCCTGGCTGTCGTCCCATGCCCGGGCGATGCCGAAGTCTGTCACCTTCACCGTTCCGTCCTTGGCGAGGAGCACATTGCCCGGTTTGACATCGCGGTGCACCAGTCCGGCCTGATGGGCTACCGACAGGGCGGCGGTGACCTCGGCCGCGATCTCGGCTGCTCGACGTGGGAGGAGGGCGCCTTCTGATCGAAGGACATCCCGAAGCGACCGCCCGTCGATGAGTTCCATCACGATGAAATAGGTGCCTTGGGCCTGGCCCCAGTCGTAAATACCGACGATATTGGGATGGCTCAGATTGGCCGCCGCCTGGGCCTCCCTCCTGAATCGCTTGACGAAGGCTTCGTCGGCGGAGAACTGTGAATGAAGGACTTTGATGGCCACCTTCCGGTTGAGCAGGGTGTCCTGTCCTTCATAGACATCAGCCATCCCGCCCCGAGCGAGGTGGGACGTGATGTGATAACGATCGGTCAGTTCTGAGGGGGCTTGCATGCGAGTCGATGGATTGTATGACCGCTTCCGGGCCAACTCATGGGCTTGCGCCCAGCCACAAGGAGATCAACTTCGACGCAATGGGGGCCGCGACTGAGCCTCCGCTGGCCGATTCCCCGACGGACCCGCCGCCCTCGATGAGGACGGCGATGGCGATTGTCGGGTTCTCCACGGGTGCGAACCCTATGAACCAGGGGTTGGGGAGATCGTCGGGACCTTCCGACGTTCCGGTCTTGCCGGCTACCCGGACCCCGGGAACTGCGGCGAGTCGTCCGGTGCCTTCGGTGACTACCCGCTCCATCATCTGACCAAGTACCGAGGCGGTTCCTGGCGCCATCGCCCGGCCCAGGGCAGCGGTTTCGGTTTGCTCGACCGTTTCGCCATCCGCATCGAAAATGCGGCTGACCAGGAACGGGGTCGGGGTGATCCCACCGTTGGCGACTGAGGCAGCGACCATTGCCATATGCAACGGCGTTGCGCGCACGTCCCGTTCCCCGATGCCGCTCTGCGCCAGTGCTGCGGGGTCGTCTCGCAGCTCGTCGACCGGGAAAACCGCATGCGGAACGAACCAGGGGAAAGGGATGTCCCGATTGAAGCCCATCGCCTCGGCTGTGATCCCGATGTCGTCGGCGCCGAGCCGAACCGACAGGTCTGCGAAAACGGTATTGCAAGACCGCACGAACGCCCGCAGCAACGTGACTGAGACGCCATCGTTGCAAACTCGCTCAGTTGCGTTGCTGATGGTGGCGGTCGACCCGGGAAGCTGGAAGGCAATCGGATCGGGAAACTCGGTTTCGGGTCCGGCTTCGCCGGTGTCGAGGGCAGTGGCCGCAACCAGGGTTTTGAACGAGGAGCCCGGCGCAAATATCTCCTTGGTTGCTCGATCGGAAAGCGGGCTCTCCGGATCGGCGAGAAGGGTGTCCCATACCTCTGCTGCGTCCGCGCCCAGAAGAGCCTCCGGATCGAACGATGGAGAAGAGACCGCGGCGAGAATCGCCCCGCTGGAAGGGTCCAAAGCCACTATGGCGCCTGTCTGACCGGCGAGCGCCTCGTAGGCCGCGGTTTGAAGATCGGAGTCAACGGTGATCTCGAGGCTCTGCGGCCGGAGGTCGCGGCCCAGCATCACCGCGATCAGATCACTGATGGTGAGGTCGCGTTTTGATCGAAGCTGTGGGGCGTAGGCGCTCTCGAGAGCGGAATCGCCGACGATGAATGAGTTGTACCCAACTACATGGGCAAAGGCTTCGCCTCCGGCGTAAAGGCGGGCGAAGGAGCGAGGGTCCTGAGGATCCTCGACCGACTGGGCAACGACCTCGCCGTCGATAGTCACGATCAAACCTCGCTCCTTTCCCCGTTCGGACAAGGCCGGCCTTGGATTGCGAGGATCGGCCTTGAGAGAGTCCGCATGGATCACCTGGAACCAGGTAATTGCCCCGAGAAGGACGAAGAATCCTGCAAAGAGGGCGACTGACAGGCGGCGTACCGGCCCGTTCATGCCGACTCCTCATGGCTGATTCTTAGAAGGATCGCGATGAGCATCATGTTCCCGACGAGGGCCGATCCGCCGTAGGACATGAACGGCAAGGTGATCCCCGTCAGCGGGACAATCCTCAAGATTCCCCCGATTATCAGGAAGGTCTGGACTGCGAACACGAAGGTCAGCCCGGCCGCCAGCAGCTTGCGAAAAGTGTCACGGCTGCGAAAGGAAATTCCGAGCCCCACCGCGATGACGAGCGTGTAGAGAGCCAGTACCGAGACCGTTCCGGCAAAGCCCAGCTCCTCTCCGACTGCGGCGAAGATGAAGTCTGTGGCTGCATTGGGGATCAGATCCGGTCGTCCCAGCCCCGGGCCCGAGCCGGTGAGGCTTCCAGTCCCCAGCGCAAAGATCCCCTGCGCAATCTGGTAACCCTCATCCTGATAGTTCTCGAACGGAGCCAGCCAAGCGATCACTCTTCGCTGGACGTGGTCGAATGTCAGATAGGACGCCACTGCAGCTACCGCTGTGAGGAGCCCTCCCAGTGCCAGGTAACCGGTAGTGCCGGTGGCGGCGTAGAGCAGAAGCACGAAACCCGCAAAGAGCAGAATCGACGCTCCAAGATCACGCTGTGAGATCAGGATGACAATGCTCAGACCCCATGTGACGAGAAGCGGGACCAACTGCCTTGGCTCTGGAAAGCGAAGGGGGCCGATCTGCCGGTGAGCCTCCTGCAGCGCCCGTTGGTGGTCGGCCAGATAGGCAGCCATATAGATCACCAGGCCGAGTTTGGCCAACTCGGCTGGTTGGAACTGAAGACTGGTGAAGCCGACGTCGAGCACGATCCAAATCCTCGAACCGTTCAACTCCAGGCCCCGAAGCGGGAAGGCCCACTCTGTCGGCAGAGTGGGCATGAGGAGCAGCAATATCGAGACCAGCAGGGTGATGTTGCGGTAGCGCCTCAAGATCTCGGTGGAGCTCTTCGCCAGCAACATCAGTGTGAGCACCGCAAATCCGGCGGCGACGAGCAGCCACCACCTCTGCAGGCTCCCCCGTACTGGGTCCAGGCGATACACCTCGATGAATCCGATCGCGGTGAGAGCCGCGATCGGAGCGATTAGCAGAGGTGTCGCCCGCGGCGCCCAGGTCTGAACCGCCAACTGGACACTGCCGAAGGCAATGGCAAACACTAGGAAAGTGAGCGCAGTTTGGGCGTCGACGTTCCCATCCTTGGCGAAGTTCACCAGGGTCACGCCGAAGGCGGCCAGGACCGATGCCGCCAGGATGGTCGCCCCAGAAGCGCTGCGTGTCATCTGATCAGGGCTGGACGTCGATGACAATGACCGTGATGTTGTCGGTGCCCCCGGCCTCGTTTGCCTCTTCGATCAATCTCCATGCTGCTTCGTCAGCCGACTCGATGGCAAGAGCTTTGGCGATGATGTCGTCGCCTATCATCGAGTTCAGCCCATCCGAGCAGAGAAGGAGCCGGTCCCCGGGCTCCAGGTCCAGCGATATCTCGTCCACATTGACGAACCGGGTTAGACCGAGACAACGCGTCAGCATGTGCGACTGTGGGTGGTTGACCGCCTCTTCAGCAGTGATCTTTCCCATTGCAACGTACTCAGCCGCCACGGTGTGATCGTCTGTTAGCTGGACCAACTCTCCGTCCTTGTAGACATAGGCGCGGGTATCACCAACATGGCCGAACTCGGCGGTGGAGTCGGGTTTGAGTTCCACCAGGGTGAGAGTGGTTCCCATTCCGTCGAGCTCTGTCTGACGAGCCACCTCCTCCCGGATGGCCCGGTTCGCCGCGGCGACGCGATCGGCAGGAGAGAGGTTGGATGAGGCTGCGGCGTTGACTGCAAGACGCGACGCGACCTCGCCGGCTACGTGGCCGCCCATCCCATCGGCGACCATCAGCACGGCAGGTCCTTCAGACTCACCGGACGTCTCCGGGTACAGCGAATCCTCGTTGTTGTCGCGCACCTTTCCCTTGTGGGTGGCCGCCGCCCAGAGGTATTTCACCGGACCTCCATCACGGTCTTTCCGACCTGGATGTTGTCACCACGGTGAAGGTTGGTTGGCGCCGTGACGCGGCGGCCGTTCACGTAGGTCCCGTTTGTGCTCCCCAGATCGTGGAGGACCATGCCGTTCTCCTGGGCGACAAGCCTCATGTGGAACTCGGAAGCGTAGGGGTCATCGAGAAGTACGTCGGCCTCGGAAGACCGTCCCAAGACGGTCACATCTCGGATCTCAACTTCGGTTCCGTGCTGGGACTCGGATTTGACCATCACTATCCGGGTTCCATCCTTCCGCTTCTTGCGCAGCGAGATACCCAGGTGCGACCCGATGGCTCGCGCTACCTGCCATACAAACAAATACACCAGCCCGAGGAAGATGATTCGGAGGAGGGCGAGGATTACGTCTGGCATGGATCACCCCTCCAGGAATCGGTAGGAGCTGGACCCAAAGATCAGCATTGAACCGTGTTCTAGCCGAATCGGGTCGCTACCGACTGGAGATAGGTCGACTGTTGTGCCGTTCGCCGAATTCAGATCCTTGATCCAGGCGCTGCCCCCTGACCGCCAGACCAATGCGTGGCGACGGCTCACTTCTTCCGAGGCGAGCACTATGTCCGCCTCGTCCGAACGCCCCACGATGGCCCGGTTGGGCCCGATCTCTCGGGTGTCGGCTCCCACCAGACGCGCCCAGGCAGGTTGCGGCCCTGTGATGATTTGGTGAGTGCAGGTGAACTGCCCTGGCGCGACGCGTTCTGATGTTTCCAGCGTTACTCGTGGTGGTCCCTCCAGTCGAAGTCCAGCCTCCCCCGCGTACCCCGACAGCTCTCTCTCCAAGTCGTGGATCAGAGACTCGACATCCCCTTCGACGTCTCCGGGATTGAGGGTCAGCACGTACTGGTTGGCTGTCGCTGGTGCGGATAGATGCTCGAAACGGGCAAGGTCAGCTTCCCGCGCGATGCGCTCAGCCAACTCCGACGGGTGGACTTGGCCGCTGAAGACTCGTTTCGCTGACCGCTCAAACAGACGCTCCAGTCGTCGTTCCAAACCCCTGGCGATATTCACACCCGTGAGGTTACGACGACCTGCTGACAGGGGAAGCCGACTACCGGATCATGGCGGCCAGCGGTACGATCTCCGCTCCCAAGGGCGAGTGGCGGAATTGGCAGACGCGCAGGATTCAGGTTCCTGTGATCGCAAGATCGTGGGGGTTCAAGTCCCCCCTCGCCCACGAGGTGATTCTTGATCCCACTCGGCCCCGAAGGCGAGCGGTGGCCCGTGTCATCTGGCCCGTTGTCATCACCGCTGCTGCCGTCTTAGCCCTCGTCGTTGCAGGCGCAGGGCGAGACACGCGCGCCGAACTGGAGTACCTCGACTCTCTTCACGCCCAGGTTTCGGACCTCGCCATTGGCGCCGAGTCCTTGGCCGACGTTTCGGCACGTCTCTTCTCGGTCGGCCGTGTTGAGTTTGTGGAAGTGACGGACTCGCTCCGTGTCGATCTGGCGAATGGTTTGGACCTTGCCCGTACAGGTCCGCCGTCTGATTCTCTCGTTGCTGTCAATGCCCTCTATACCCAGACCCTCGAGTCCTGGAATCGGGGGGTCAGCGGTTTCGCCTCGGGCGTCCTTGTGGCGGCGGACGACCCTAGTAACAACGTGGTTGCCGACAACGTCGCTGATGCGTTGGCGGAGTTGCGAGCCGGTGACGAGCTCTATCTACAGATAGTTGCGGAGTTGGACCGGGAGGAGGTGCCATCGCCGATGGCCCCGATGCCGGACGTCATCATGATGCCTGCAGAAGGCAGTCTGGCGACCCTCTCGAGAACCTATGTCGAGGCTGCGCGGGCTCCCTCCAGCGGTCTTGCCCTTCGAGCAGGTCTAGGCATCAGCCAGCTGGTTTCGGATCCGTCATGGTTGGTCGATCCCGACGGTCAGGCGGTGCTCCCGGCGACGGAGCAAGTCACTTTTTCCGTTGTGATCACGAACTCGGGGAATGTTGTCAGTTTCCCCGAATCCATGAGACTTACTCTTTCTGGCGGGCCCGAAATCGTGGTGCTGACTGCCGACGTCGAGCCTCTGGATCCTGGACGGCTCCGGGCAATCCAGTTCGAGCCATTGGACGTGCAGACGGGATTGGTCTACGAGGTGTCAGCAGTCCTCGAAGTGACTAATGCTGATACCAACCTCGATGACAACGAGATCTCCGTGGTCTTTGTCGTCAATGAGGGCGAGACCTCCGGATAGGTACCATCTCCGGACTCATGATCGATCCCAAACTCCTTCGTCAAGACCCGGACTTGGTTCGTCGGTCTCTCACAAGACGCGGTTCGAACCTCAACCTGGATGCCCTTATCAAACTCGAGTCCTCTGCAAGGGCGGCGCTCAGCAATTCCGAACAGCTCCGCTCCCAGCAAAAAGATGCCGGCCGGCGGATCGCTTCACTCTCAGCGGAAGAGAAGGAGCAGGCAATCGACGAGGTGGCGGAACTGGCCGCGGCGGTAAAGGAGGCAACATCAAAGAGTGAGGAGCTTGCCGCCGAATTCCGGGTTGCGATTCTGGACGTACCGAACCTCGTGGCCGACGACGCAGCCGACGGGTTCACCGACGAGGACAGCGTTGAGATCAAGCGGCTAGGCGAACCGTCGACCGAGGGCGCCGGCCATGCCGTACTTGGCGAGACTCTTGACATCATCGACACTGTGAGGGGATCCAAAGTCTCCGGTGCGAGATTCGGCTATCTGAAGGGCAAAGGAGCGATTCTCGAGCTATCCCTGGTCCGGTGGGCCATGGACCATTTGGTCGACGCCGGGTTCGTCCCGATGATCCCACCGGTGATGGTCCGAGAGGAGGCACTCGTCGGGACCGGCTTCTTCCCCGAAGCGCGTGAGCAGGTCTACGAGATTCCCAAGGACGAGTTGTTCCTTGTGGGAACGGCGGAGGTTCCCATGGCGGCCTATCACGCCGATGAGATCTTCACTGCCGACGAACTTCCGAGTCGGTACGCCGGTTTCTCCACCTGCTTTCGCCGTGAGTCAGGCACTTACGGCAAGGACACCGCGGGCATATTCCGGGTTCACCAGTTCGACAAGGTCGAAATGTTTGCCTTTGTCACGCCCGAAGAGTCGGGCGATGAGCATGATCGATTGCTCGAAGTCGAGGAGCGTTTGGTGAGCGAGCTCGAACTTCCTTATCGCGTCGTGAACGTCGCAGCCGGAGACCTGGGCGCGTCGGCCGTCAAGAAGTTCGATATCGAGGCGTGGTTCCCGGGCGAGCAGAGATATCGAGAAATCACTTCATGCTCCAACACGACCGACTACCAGGCCCGTCGTCTCAGGGTGAGAGTGAGGGGGGACAGCGGAAATCGCCTGGTTCACACCCTCAATGGAACTGCCTGCGCCATGGGACGGACCATCCTCGCCATCCTCGAGAACCATCAACAGCCCGATGGGTCGGTTCAGATTCCCGAAGCCCTGAGGAAGTACACCGGGTTTGACGTCATCGAACCGTGAGCGAGGTCTCTGACCCGATCTTCGCCCGGATTGCCGCGCGGTACGACCGGATCAACCAGATTCTGTCGCTTGGACAGGAGCGACGGTGGCGACAGAAGGGGATCGCGATGCTCCGACCGGGATCGGTCCTGGATCTGGGGTGCGGAACCGGAGCCACCGACTTTGGGGATCGTGCAGTAGTCGGGGTCGATCCGGTTGTTGAGATGCTCTCGTTGAGCCCGGTACGTGCTCGGGTAGGCGGGGTAGGCGAGACGCTTCCTTTCACAGACGAGGCGTTCGACGGCGTGTTCAGTGGTTTTGTCCTTCGCAACCTGACGTCGGTGTCGATCACTCTGGACGAGATCTACCGGGTGCTCCGGCCTGGCGCCGCCGCGGTGGTGGTTGACCTGACCCGGCCCCGAAATCGCCTGCTCGGTTGGCTCCACCGCCTCGGAACTGCAATCGTCCTCCCGTTGGTCGGCCTGTTTTTCGCGGGGGCGCCTCGTGAGTACTGGTATCTGCACCGCTCCCTCGACTCGCTTCCCGCGCCAGAAGCCCTGTTTGACGGGGACGCCCTCGTCGTGGAGGAGGTTTGGCGAATGGGCCTCTTCGGCTTCGTCTACGGGGCTCGCCTCCGCAAACCGCTTACCTGAGGTTTGTGGCGCCATTGGTTGAGCATCCGCACATAGAAAGCGGGACCGGGTGTGAGAGGTGTGATCGTGCCCCCGCCTTCGAGGCTCCGCAACCGCCGTCGGCGATGGCCGCCGGCTCGAGTTAGGCAACCCTGCGGCACCCGGAACGTTCCAGTTAGGGCTGCTTCCTTCCGGATCTGACCCGATTCGTGGTGCTCCGCCGCGCAGGACCCAACCGTCAACGCCACGTGTCCACCGTCCGGGCTGTACGCCCCAGCGGCACGTTGCCCCTCGGACGGGGAATTCGGTCCCGCGTGAAGAGGATTTCGGGTTCAGGGCACCCCTAGTGCCCCACCTAGCACGATCGCCGGGAAGGCTACCGGCCCGGGAGACCTACCTCGCTGAAAAACAACCGAGCGTGTGCAAATCACGGCGTCCAGCCCCGGTATCTGCACACGCTCAGCGGCGGGAGGCGAAGAAGTCCTCCAATAGCGCGCCGCTTTTTTCGGCCAGGATTCCTTCGATCAGGTCAATCCGGTGGTTGAGCCGTCGGTCCTGGGGAATGTTGTACAGAGACCACGCCGCGCCCGCCTTGGGATCAGCAGCGCCGTAGACGATCCGGTCGAGTCGGGCCCACACGGCTGCTCCGGCGCACATCGGGCAGGGTTCGAGCGTCACCACCAGGGTGTGTCCGCTCAGTCGCCAATCACCCAGGTCTCGGGCTCGACGCGACAACACCAGGATCTCCGCATGGGCTGTTGGATCGGATAACTCTTCGCGACGGTTCCGATCGACCAGTACCACCTCGCCACCCGCATCGAGAAGGACTGCGCCGACGGGAACGTCGCCGCCTTCGCCAGCTTCGCGGGCAGCCTTCAGGGCGACTCGCATCGGTTCTTCGTACAGGTCGTGTCGAATGGGCTCAATCATGGCACGGGATTATTCTTTCAATCGCCCGTCACATAAGACGGGGATTTTTCTCCGGAGGGGTCGCATAGTCTGGCCTAGTGCGCGGCACTGGAAATGCCGTTGGGGGTTTACGCTCCCTCGAGGGTTCAAATCCCTCTCCCTCCGCCAAGTCGTAGTTGGTAGGTCAACCCGACCCATGGGTCGGGCCCCGACCCCGCTGACCTGCGGCCTAACAACATATGACTTGCCAGCGCCGAGCTTCGGCTCGGCGATGGAGGGGTCGCATAGTCCGGTCTAGTGCGCGGCACTCGAAATGCCGTAGGGGGCTGACGCCTCCTCGTGGGTTCGAATCCCACCCCCTCCGCTAGAAGCAATACTTACCCATGACCTGAAGGAGATCTCCAATCTCCTTCTTGTTCAAGTCGCCTAGTTTGCGGGACATAGCCTTGCCTTCCTTGATGGCAGTGACGTCGAAGTTGGCCTTCATCAAATCACGACCCTGCAACTCGACCGCCAGAGAATCCCGCTCGGCTACTCCTCCCGGATAGCGGTGCCCCTCGAACCACACATACACGTGGCCGGAGGAAAACACAGCGAACAGACGGCCACCCGATTTGCCGGCCATGGTGAACAACGGCGCCTTGGCTTCGCTCTCCACAAACCGGCCGTTTCCCAACGTCCAATCGAGGACTCTCTGCGTGTTGGACCCGTCCACATTGCCCAACGAGGTGTAGTGGTTGGTCAGTTCGTCGACGGTGCAAACTTGCTTGCTCACTGTTTGAACCTAGTGCCACCAATCCCCGCGAGAATATGTCAGCGCACCCTGGAGGGGTGGCCGAGTGGTCTAAGGCGACGGTCTTGAAAACCGTTGGGCCCAATCCGGGTCTCGTGGGTTCGAATCCCACCCCCTCCGCGGCCGATGTAATCGGCCGGTAGCGTGACAATTCAAATCTTGGAGAGGTGGCCGAGTGGTCGAAGGCGCTCGCCTGCTAAGCGAGTAGGGGGTGTTAAACCTCCTCGAGGGTTCAAATCCCTCCCTCTCCGCCAGTCGCCCCGCGTAACGTTGTCCGTGGCACTTATGGTCTTGCGATGGAGCACCATGCCGACTTCGCGATCGCGGTCGAACGCCGGATAGAGGTCACGACTTCGGTGGACCCTGGTGACGGACACGGACTGATTGAGGGTCAGATAATCGCGTTGGGCTGGTGGGTAGATCCTGAGGGGGCCGACGATGCAGACCATGAATCTGTTGGCACCCTCTATCTGATTGTCGATGAGCGGCGCCCTCGTCCGATGTGGATCAAACAGGCCGACCTGACCTCGACTCGAATCCTTGATTGATTGGCGACCTGCGGTCTCCGGCCGTCACATCCGCTCTCGCAGCCTCATGTCGACGGAACCCCGCTCTTAGAACGCCGCCGGATGCTGGTCGTCCTCGCCAGCGAAGCCTGGTCTAGATGCCGACGAGGTTGGTTCGCTTTTCGGCTACTTCGCTCCGCCGTGAGCCCAGTCCTCGACTACGCGGCCTAGAGCAGGGAGGGTCATGCCTCCGCTGGTGAGGACGGCGTCGTGGAAGTCAGCGATCACGAACTCATCCCCCAAAGCCTTCTCCGCGTTGTCTCGAAGCCGGAAGATCTCCCGCTGGCCCACCTTGTAGGAGAGGGCCTGTCCCGGCATCCCTATGTAGCGGTCGACCTCCTGCTCGATGACCGGAAGGGGTAGTGGAGTCCATTTGACGAGCCAATCGATCGCCCGTTGACGGCTCCAGCCCATGTGATGCATGCCGGTGTCGACCACTAACCGACCGGCTCGCCAGGCGTCCGCGGTCAGCATGCCGAGCCGGTCCATATCCGACGAGTAGAGGCCCATCTCCTCTGCGAGGCGCTCGGAGTAGAGACCCCAACCTTCGGCCATGGCAAAGGCTGGGAAACGTTTTCTGAATTCTGGGATGTTCTCGAGTTCCATCGAGAGCGAGCGGTCAAAGTGGTGTCCGGGGATCGCTTCATGGAAGTGAATCGACTCGTAGTTGAACCGCTTCCGAGAAGTTGGATCGTGAGTGTTGAGAAAATACTGACCAGGTCGAGAGCCGTCGCTCGAAGGTGTCATGTAAAAGGCGGGCGGCAGGTCTTTGGCGATCGCTGGCGGAACCTCTACGACATCGCACGGCGACTCTGGACGCGCACCGAACCACCCATCGATGGCCGCCCATCCTCTTTCGACGGTTTTCCTGGCGTGGTCGACCATCTCGTCGGCTGACTCATAACTCAGGTCCGGGTCGTTGCGGAGCCGATCGAAGAGGGTCGAGATGTCGGAGATGCCAAGTGCCCTTTCCCCTACCTCTCTCCATTCGTCGGGCAGCTGCTCGGTGGCGTCGGCAAGTCCGTAGTCGTGTAGCTCCTGAGGTTCGGCCGGCAGCGAGGTGTACATGTGGATGAGTTTCTCGTACACCTCGTCGCCGTCACTGTTGTAGGTGAGCCCGGCGCGATCGTCCTGTTTGGCTATTGGCACAATCTCGTCGCTGAGAGCGTTTCGGTAGGCGGCATACGCAGGTCTGATGACTTCGCTCGCGATCTGAGTCACCTCATCGCGCAACGTCTCGCTGGCACTGTCGTGGAGCGTCGCCTTCACAAACGAATCGTCCTCGATGGGTGTACCTAGGTACCCGTCGATCATGTTGATGACGCGCTCGGTCACGATCCGCGCCGGCGGCCTGCCTTTAGCAATCTCTGCACGGTTGAGATGGAGAACCTGGTCGAGGAACCGGGGAACCTCTTGCCACCTATTGGCATAGGCCTGACTCTGCTCCTCGTTGGTCGCCGAGAGGCTGCTGATGCCGAGGAGAAGGGCGGTCGCCGCCCCGGTGTAGGTGTCGACTGCTCCCAGGAGGTAGCGACCTTCGGATGCCTGGGACGTCACCGCGGCCTGATGAATGGCCAGGTCGCGTGTTATTTGACTCCGTTGGTCAAGAGTCGCCGCGTCGATGGCTTCGGCCTCGGCCTGCAGCGAGCGTAGATCCGATGTGTGGCGCTCGATTGCTTCCTCGGAGAGATCCGCTAGTTCAGCATCATGGTCGTGGAAGCCCATCAGCGATGCAGACATCGGATCGGACTTCAAACGGATTGCCCAGAGGCGCGTGGCGACCGATTCCAGACCCAATTTTTTACCTCTCGGGGCAGCTTCTCTTGATCGGAGGGTACCGGTATCCTTGCCGCAAGCCTGCGCCCGTAGCTCAATTGGATAGAGCGTCTGACTACGGATCAGAAGGTTGGGGATTCGAGTTCTCCCGGGCGTGCCAAAGGTTTGCGAAGGTGGAGCTTGCCATTTTGGCAGCTGCGGGCCAGTGAGCAGATGGCCAAAGTCTTTGAATTGCTACCGAACTGCTACCCGGTCCCTTTTGGGCGACTATGTCGGTCTGATGGCCGCACATAGTGCCGGTTATGGGCGGTCGCGCTGGCTCGATTGATCAGATGAAGATCATCCCAATGCTTCATCGGAGCAGCGCGACACCATGGCCTCCCATCCAGTGGGTAACGTTGAGGTCGAGTCTGTCGAACCATTCTGCGAGTGTCATATAGCCCAGGGTAGGGACGCCCTCATCACGTCACCTCATGGGTGAAAGTCGGTCACATTCTCCAACTGCGGCTCCGTGAATCCTGCGGAAACCTCGGTTTTGCGCTCAGCGTGGCAAGGCCCTGACAAGGGCTAGCAGGCTTCTGCAGACTCGCCGCACAGGGATGCGTCGATCATTCGCTGCTGTCGTGGTCCGGTCTGTACTCGGCACGAAAGCGCTCACCGGCAAGTCGTAGCGTCGGGAAAACCCGCTCCTCACCAATAGCGTCAATTACTCCTGCCTTGTCGGCGGTGATCCGAGCATCGCTGTGCAAGCGAACCAGCCACATGTCAACGTCTGAAGCTTGTAGTTCCTCGAACAGCGCGATTATTTCTTCGGCGCCGGTGACGTCCATGTCGGCCATCTGTTCGCAGTCCACGATAAGGACCGAGGCGGGAGGGTCAGTCCGATTCCACAGAAGTTGGCGTGCTTGTTGGGAGAAGGCGGCAGCATTGGAAAAGATCAGTGAGCCGGGCTGTCGGTAGACGACCATCCCAGGTTGGGTTTCGGCATCGGGATGGGCGTCGAGCCCCACGAACTCGTAGTTGCCCTCGTCGTCTCGGACCCGTCCCAGTTCGGAGCCTTCCGGGAAACTGGCCCGGTAGATGAGCGCCAACAGGGAGAGAACGATCCCGATGATGATGCCTTGGAGGATGTCGATCAGGATCACTCCCAGGAAGGCCGCCAAGGCGAGACCGAAGTCGATTCGACGGGCCCTCCACAGTGTGGCGAACCCTGAGAAGTCGATGAGCTTCCAGACGGCGTGGATGACGATGGCGCCGAGCACCGCCTCGGGAAGCGGTTCGAAGAGCCACGTCAG
>CAXMPS010000166.1:0-1232 GCA_964194995.1 uncultured Gammaproteobacteria bacterium
CCAGTTTCATCACGGAATCGCCTACGGAACGCCTCCAGACGAGGCCCTGGATCCCGAGCCGGTCGGTCTGGTAGCCGCCACAGAAAGCATCAAGCGGGGGATAGCTCTCGCTGACTCAGGTGACTACTGGGGATACGACCAGCATTGTGTTGTGGCTAAAAGCGATGATCGGGATGCTGCCCAGCTGTACATGTACCTTCGGGGGCCACTTCAGGGCGAGCTCATTGACATCGGCTGGTCGGATTCGACCGAACTTTATGGAGCGCCCGCCCCAACCTGGGCTGCCGGCGGCTTCGTCAAGTTCGAGAAGGTGGACGCAACCGCTTCATCGTTACCATCGAACGCTCATGCTTGACCCAAAACTTCTTCGCCAGAACCCCGATGCAATAGCCGAGTCTCTGCGCCGCCGCGGTTCGACCGTCGACCTCAACAGCCTGGTGGAACTGGATGGTTTCCATCGATCGGCACTTCAGGATGCCGAGGAGCTCCGCTCGCGGCAGAAGGAAGCGGGGAAAGAGATCGCCACACTCGAAGGCGAGGCAAAACAAACCGCAATCAACGAGGTATCCGAACTGGCAGCTGCCCAAAAGAAGGCGTCTTCGAACTCCGACGAACTCGCCGAGCAGTTTCGGGTTGCCTGGCTAGAACTGCCCAACCTCGTCGATCCAACTGCGGCAGACGGCGTCACCGAAGACGACGCCGTGGAGATCAGACGAGTCGGCGACACAAGCACCGAGGGGGTCAGTCATGCCCAATTGGGCGAGTCGCTCGACATCATCGACACCGCAAGGGGAGCCAAGGTCTCCGGGAGTCGGTTTGGATACTTGAAGGGCAAAGGCGCTTTGCTCGAGCTTTCTCTGGTTCGTTGGGCGATGGACAATCTGGTCGACCAAGGATTCACTCCCATGATCCCTCCGGTACTGGTGCGAGAGCCGGCCCTGGAAGGAACCGGGTTCTTCCCTGAGGCGCGTGAGCAGGTCTACGAAATCCCCAAGGACGAGCTGTTCCTCGTTGGGACGGCCGAAGTTCCCCTCGCTGCTTATCACGGAGACGAGATACTCGATGTCGACGAACTGCCGACACGCTATGCAGGCTTTTCGACATGCTTTCGGCGTGAAGCCGGTACATATGGCAAGGACACCGCTGGTATCTTTCGGGTCCATCAGTTCGACAAGGTCGAGATGTTCGTGTTCACCGACCCCGAGGACTCAACCCAGGAGCATGATCGTCTT
>CAXMPS010000167.1:0-1105 GCA_964194995.1 uncultured Gammaproteobacteria bacterium
CCGAACTCGCTCGACTTCGGTTTGACCGTGATCGGAACACCAGGAGTCGACACGGTCGCGCTGACCAACCTCGGGGGCACCGGCGACCCGAGCATCAATATCACGAGCACGACCACATCGGGTCCAGATGCAGCCGACTTCGCCGCGACGGTGACCGGGCCCACAACAATCGGGCCAGGTGGGCAGACCACCATCGATGTGACGTTCTCGCCATCCGCAGTCGGAGGCGCCAACGCCACCCTCGACATCGTGCACTCCGGTACCAACACTCCGGTGACCGTCAACCTCAGCGGCAACGGGACAAACCAAACATCGGTGGGCTTCGCAGCCAGCAATCTCGATCTCCAGGGGACCGCTCTCAACAACCCGACGTCGCTGCAGTTCGGGCCCGACGGCCGGCTCTATGTCACCGAGCAGTCGGGAGACATCTTCGCCTTCACCATTCAGCGCAACACGTCGACCGACTATGTGGTCACCGCAACCGAGGCGATCCAAACCGTCCAGGACATCGTCAACCACGAGGATGACGGATCCATCAACCCGAGCGTGAACACGCGCCTGGCCCTGGGTCTCCTCGTCACCGGCACCGCTACAAACCCCGTGCTCTACGTCAGCTCCTCCGATCCGCGGATCTCGGTCGGCAACGATTCCGGGTTGGATACCAACTCAGGTGTCCTTTCCAGGCTCACCTGGAACGGGTCGGCTTGGGATCATGTGCAGATGGCGCGGGGGTTCCCGCGATCGGAAGAGAATCACGCCATCAACGGTATGGACCTGGATGAGTCCACCAACACGCTCTATGTGATGATCGGTGGCCACAGCAACATGGGTGCTCCTGGCAACAATATGTCGGCGCTCCCAGAGTATGCGCTGTCCGCTGCGCTGCTCGCAATCGACCTCGACGCGCTGGAGGCGATGCCGATCCAGACCGAAGTTGTCGACGGACACACACAGAATTACATCTACGACCTGCCGACGATCGACGACCCGACCCGGGCCAACGAGCCAGACGGCTCCGACCCCGGCGATCCATGGGGCGGCAACGACGGCCGAAACCAGGCTCGAGTCGTCATCGGTGCACCGGTTGAGGTGTACTCCCCCGGCT
>CAXMPS010000168.1:0-2432 GCA_964194995.1 uncultured Gammaproteobacteria bacterium
CAGTAATCTGGCCATCACCGGCAGGCACCTCATGGTGACCAAGGTAAGAGGCACTTTCAGCGAAATCTCCGGCACGATCGTCATCAACGAAGATGCGGCTGCCTCAACGGTTGTAGTCGAAGCCAAGGCTGGATCTGTGACCACTGGTGTCGCCGACCGTGATGGCCACATCATGTCCCCAGACTTTCTCGACGCCGAGAATTACCCGGTCATCACTTTTCGTTCCACAGAAATCGTGCCCAGCGGAGACTCTTGGGAACTGACAGGCGACCTCACCATCAGGGACACAACCCATCCTGTCACTTTTGACCTCGAATACGAAGGCTCAGCAACCGACCCACAAGGGAACCCAGTAGCCGCATTTAGCGCAGTCGGCGAGATCGACCGCGGAAAATGGGGACTCACCTGGAACGTCACTCTGCAAGGTGGAGGCGTCCTCGTCTCGAAGAAATTCCAGGTCGAGTTCGACGTCCAAGCCAAACCTCAGACTTGACCACATTCGCCATGGATCTTGGCCCCGTGATGAGGTGAGTGGGATGCCGTCTCGGCACGTCGAAGTTGATGGGACGTCAATGTCAAGGTGGTTAAGACCACCGACTAGCCGGGGCCGAACGATCGCCAGCAGCCGAGACCCATAACCCCATGCATGGGCATGTGGGTTAGTCGCAACGATGGAAGGTTCGACCCGGATACCGTGCCGGTACGTCTGGTGGTGCTGGTCATGATGTTGGCTGGCATGATGATGGCCCTGACCATTCCCCAGGCGTGGGGTGCCCTTGCTCGCCGCAAGATGGACCGAACCCGCCGGCAGTCAGCGCGGGCTCTCCCACGCGGACAACTCGACCCGCTCCGATCAACCGAACAGCCAAAGCGTCGCACTGAGGAAAGCTGATGGGAAGCCCAACACCGAATAGCCCGTCGACCCGGATGGTGGCCGCCACGGGTGGCACGTGGTCACCGCTGAAAAGCCGACTATTCACGATCCTACTCCTCACCAGTCTGTTCACCCAGCTGGCGGTGTTCATGAACGGGTTGGCCAGCGCCTGGATCCTGACCGACATCACGGACTCCCCTGCCGTCGTTGCCTCCCTCCAAATCTCACTTGCACTGCCCGCATTCCTGCTGGCCCTCCTCGCCGGTGCACTCGCCGACGTCGTCAGCAGAAAGCGAATCATCTTGTTCGCCCAGGCGAGCTCGGTCGTAGTCGCCGCTGTTTTTGCCTTGCTCTCCGTATCCGATGCCCATTCTGTTGTCACCGTGCTTGGTCTCACCGCCGCGCTCGGAATTTTCACCGCGCTTGCCGCCCCAGCGTGGATTGCAATCATCCCTGGGCTCGTCCCTCGCTCCGATTTAGCGGGGGCGATGACGCTGAGCTCAGCTGGGATCAGCGCCGCGATGGCGGTAGGCCCGGCGGTCGCCGGCTTCGTCATCGCCGCCACCGGACCGACCTGGGTCTTCATACTCAACGTGATCGTTTTCGCCGGTGGGCTGTTAGCTCTCAGGGCTTGGCAACCGGAACCGCGTACCGGGCTGCCGACTGAGCATCTCGCCGCTGCAGTCCGCATCGGGCTCCGGTACGTCCGCTACGACCGACCGCTCAAGATCGTCATCGCCAAAATCATCCCCTTCGCGCTCGCCGGCACCGCACTGATCGCGCTCCTCCCCGCGGTTGCCCGGTTCCAGCTCGACGCCGGACCGGCGCTGTTCGGTCTCCTGTCCGGTGCCGGAGGCGTTGGCGCCGTGCTTGGCCTCATCGCCATGCCCTCCATACGGAGCCGAATCGGTCCGGACGCCATCGTGTTCTGGTCAATGCTCATCGAAGCCGCCGTGTTCGGCGTCGTGGCGACAACGACCAACGTCGCGGTCGCCTTCCCGGTGCTCGTCGTCGCCGGAGTAGCCACTCTGGCTTTGGTCTCCACCGTGATGACCTCCCTCCAAGTCGTCCTTCCTGCCTGGGTCAGAGGCCGCGGCGTAGCGGTGTATCTGCTCGCTCTACAGGGATCTTTTGCCGTCGGGGCACTCATTTGGGGAACTGTCGCAGAACAGACCAGTCTGCAGACGGCTCTCCTTGCCGCCGGCACAGCCATGGCATTGAGCGCTGTGTTGGTGACACCACTGCGCCTCGGCCGATACATGGACGTCAACACTGAAGTCGCGCAGCTATTTGACGGCCCGCCCACGGTGACGTCGGTTCACGACGACGATGGCCCGATCCTTCTCACTGCCCGCTGGCAAATCGACTCGGACCATCGCGAAGAATTCGTAGCCGCCATGGTGCAGGTGCAGCGAGCACTGAAGCGGCAAGGTGCCCTCAGCTTCCACCTCGTCGAAGATGTGGAAAGGCCAGGCCACATGCTCGAATCGTTCACCATGGCCACCTGGTCTGAGTTCCAGCGCCTCCCAGAGCGCTTCACCATGGCGGAAAAGGACAT
>CAXMPS010000169.1:0-3403 GCA_964194995.1 uncultured Gammaproteobacteria bacterium
ACAAGAACGTGACGGTGCCGGTCGGTAGATCGGACATGGTTGGCTGGGCCTCCCGCGGCAACGCTACCCAAGTCACCCCAACGCCGCGCAGATGGCTGAAGTCAAGAGAAGGCATCAGCTCGACCTATCAGCTAGCGCATAACGGCACATATGCGCTAGCTGAGAGAGTGGACGAGGGAGCGCATATTGCCAGTTATGCGCTACCTGTCTCTGGTCAATGGGGTGGTTCCGTGGATTCCTTCGGTGTCGTTGTGGTACGACTTGGCGTTTGGTTGCTTTCATTGGGTAGATAGGGACAGGGAGTCTGGTGCTTCGTAGCGAAACCGACATCGACGCGTTTCGGAGTTTCGTGGTTGAGAGCGAGGCGCGTCTGCGTCAGGCGTTGTCTGCAACTCTGGGGACTCAAGCGGGCAGAGACGCCACCGCGGACGCGATCGGCTATGCCTGGGAGAACTGGGAACGTATCCAACCGATGGACAATCCTGTCGGCTACTTGTTCGTCGTCGGTCGCGACTGGGCAAGGAAATCCCTCCGGAAACGGCGTCCGGTGTTCTATCCGGTTGATGCAACGCGTTTGCCGTGGGTCGAGCCGTCGTTACCAAAGGCCCTCGAGCATCTCCCAGACCGGCAACGTGAGGTTGTGGTGCTGATGTATTGCTACCAGTGGTCGATGTCCGAGGTCGCTGATCTCCTCGGCATCTCCAAGTCGACGGTCCAGAACCATGCCGAGCGTGGCCTGGCGTCGCTGCGTTTTGCGATTGGAGTAGAGGTATGAGCCAGGACTTGTTGACCCAACTCGCTGAATACGGCGCGTACTGCGATGAACGGCAAACCTCGGTGTCGGCCGACGACGTGATCGACGCAGTCGTGCCGCTGCCGATGCCTGCCCCCCCAGCTACACCCCGCCGAGGGTGGCTCGTCTCGGTTGCTGCTGCCGCTGTGATCCTGATCGTGATCGGTGGGGTGGCCTGGCTGACATCGTTCAACGACAGCATCTCTCCCAGCGACGAACCCACTGCGACGACAATTCCCGCGACGACGGTTCCCACGACGCCCGACACGACCACACCCCCAACCACACTGCCTACGGGACTGGTCGAGGTCACCGTGGAGTGGACCCGGGTCACCGAGGGTATCCCTCCCCTCAACGGCCCAATTGAGCGCGGCTTCGGGCCCTTCCTCATCACCGATGGGTCGACCGAGCGTGTCGCTGTCCTGGGCGGCTTCGATGACAGCCCCTTGTCGTTGTGGAGCTCCGAGGACGGGGTCGAATGGGAAGACTCCGACTTCCGCCTGCCGGTGGAACCCGCCTGGTTCGAAAGTGGCCCGACCGGATACTGGCTGATAGGAAGGGACCCTCTGACCCTGTGGCACACGCCGGCTCTTGACATGGGCTTCACGCCGGTCGGGCTCGATGGCCTCCTCCAAGAGGCTCCGTACCCGCTCACCTGGGAGAGCACTTCGATCGAAGGCGTCGCCACAGTGGGCGACACCACCCTCGTGGTAGCGCGGTATGAGGCCGCGCTCGATTGGGACACGATCCTCGGGATCGAGCCGGGCACTTACGAAGAGTACGACTACAACTGGGACGGCGACGAGGAGTCCCCCGTCGAGCGGGACCCTGCCGAGCTATCCCCCATCGTCACGCTGAGCGGCAGGAACGAGAATGTGGATGAGTCGGGAAACTCCGAAGTGTGGATTGAGGAGCCGTTGCTGCGCTTCATCCCATCGACGTCGGCCGAGGGTCTCTCCATCATCGACGCCGACACCGGCGAAACGGTGTTCGTTTTCCCCAACGTGGGAGAGCTCGATTGGGCGAGCATCGTCGGCTTCGATGTCTTTCCTCGCTTCCAGACCGAGTTCTTCAGGCTGCTTGAAGTGACGTCCGATGGGCTTGAGCAGACCGGTCCCTGGGCGGGCAGCCTTGGCAGCTTGAACAGTCTGCATCGCATCAGAATGCTGCAACTCAACGATGCGATCATCGTCGAAACGGTTATCGACGACCAGACAGAGAAGACTGTCGTCGATCGCCAGAGAGAGAACTATCTCACTCGGGACGGCAAGACCTTCGAGCAGATTCCTCCTTCTCCGCAGGGCTTGATCAACATCAAGTACGACCCGATCTCGGGGTATCTCTATTCAGGGATCGTCGACGGCGTATTCACTGGCACCGACGTCCTCGAGCACTGGATCTCAACCGACGGGGTGAACTGGACGACACTCCAAACCCCGGTCGTCCTGGAGAACTGGTCCATCCAGAGAACCGTTCTCCACCGGATCAATGGTGCGTGGATGATCTTGAAAGACGTCGGGGGAATCAACGAGATCTACGTCTCGGTCGACGGCGAAGAGTGGCACGCCATCGACCCGCCACCGAGCAGGCAGTTGTCATTCCCGGACCTGATCTGGGGGAACCGCATTCTGGACTTCGGCGAGAACTCGAACTGGGTCGGAACAGTCGACATCTCACACGGATAGGCGGAGAAGCCGTCCCGTAGAAGGCAGGGTCGAGCATGATGCGGAAAGGGATGGCGCTCGCGACAGGCTGCGCGCTCGTCGCCGCGGCATGTAGTGGCGGTTCGCCATCCTCGACCCTGGGTCGGGACCTAGTAACCACGACATCGTCAATGGCGGCGACTACTACAGCCACGGCCGAGCCCTCGTCTGCGGTGAATGCGGCCGCGCCAACCGCTTCGAGCACCACGCCTCCTGCAGAGTCGACCACGATCTCGTCGACCACAACGACGACACAGCTTCCACCGCCGTTTGTGCTGTCACGAGACGGATTGGAGCCGGTGGCGTATCTGGGTGGAACCGCGGAAACCGTGATCTCTGCGGTCATCAGGATTTTGGGCGCTCCCGACGAGGACAGCGATTGGGTTGAGGGCCTGCACGCCGGGTGCCCACCACCCGAGACTCGGATGGTCCGGTGGGCTGGTCTGTTCCTCTATTTCTCGACAGGTCGCACCCACTACTGGGACGAGGGCAACCCTCACTTCTTCTCTTACTCGGTCTCCGCGCACAGTGGCGAGGGTGGATTGGTCCTTGTGACTTCGGAAGGAGTGGGTCCGGGATCGACGGTCAACGAGCTACGACGAGCGTATCCGACCGTGGAGTTCTTCGAAACCCACGCCGAAGACACCGGTTGGGGAGTTCCAAACGATGGACGCGAACTGTTCTTCGAGTATCCGTGGTTCGGCGGGGGCGCCACCGGAAGCGGCGCCAGCGACACCGTCAACTGGCTCACGGCCGGATATCCCTGCGGAGAGTGACAGGTAGCGCATATTGCCGGATATGCGCTACCTCGAATGAGGCGAATCGCTGGCTGGACATGGGCTTCGGCTGCTTGTTGCCAGCACCTGGACCGGCCGCCTCCTGATTATGGCATTGCCAGTGGACGCGG
>CAXMPS010000170.1:0-11566 GCA_964194995.1 uncultured Gammaproteobacteria bacterium
CGCCAGACGTCGGGCTTCCTCTTCGACCCTCCGCTGCTCGACCAATTGGTCATAGACGGCCTGGGCTGCCACCAAGTCCGCCTGGAGGTCGGTCGCCATCGTCTGCAAACGCGCGGTCAGCGCCTCCTGCTCGGACGACGCTTCGGCCAGTCGCTCGGTCTGGCGATCCAGCTCTGAGCGAAACGATCGCAACTGGTTGACGACGTCGACTTCGTCCGAGGAGATCTCGCGCAGATACTCCAACCCTGCTTCGTACTCGTCGTCGCCCAGTGAGAACAGCATGTGGATGCTCGCCGAGCTAGTGGAGCCCATGTACATCTCGACCGCGACTTCCTCCAGTCTCCTCTCCGCTTCGACGATCTGAGCGCGGGCAAAATCAATCGATGCGTCCAGATCGGCGATCTCCTCGTCAAGGGCGAACTGGCGGGCCCAGGCATCCTGGACGTCGCGGCCGAGCTGCTCCGAATTGGCAAGGAGTGCGTTGGCCTCTTCGCGAGCGCGGTCGATGTCTTCGTCGGTGACCTGGGCAATTGCCGGTATGGCAATAGCCACGACGAGAATCGCAGCGAGGGACCTGGTAAATCTTCTCATGGTGCTTGGGGAGGCCGTGAGACAATCTTGTCTCCTTCAGAGGCTATCCGGCCCTCGTCGATCAGCAAGCCGAGGTGAGCTCTAACCGATCGCGCCGCCAGTGGATGAAGAGACACGTCGACATCGGAATAGACGATCTCAACAACGGAATCAACCGAATCCGCGCCGCCGGCGATGGCGGCATAGATCTCCCTGTGTCTCTGCATGCGATGCGCCACATACCAGTCGATCACCGAGTCCGGATCGGTCATCGTCTCCCCGTGGCCAGGATGAATGGTCCTCAGCCCTGTGCCTCGGAGACGCTTGAGAGACTGAAGATAGGGGCCCATCGAGTCGACCATCACCGACGAGCCACCAATGATGTGGTCGCCCGAGAACAACACATCACCAACCCGGAAGCAGAGATGGTCATCTGAGTGGCCTGGCGTGTGGATGATCTCCAGTCGAAGTCGCCCGACGCGGACAGTCTCCCCCTCGACGAGCATCTTGTCGGGATCAAACTGGGGACCAGGGGCATACCCCATCGCGGGCACGCCAAGGGCGCGAGCGAGCGGATTCGCCATAGGGGCATGATCGAGATGAGTGTGAGTCACCAGAACGGAGTGGACGCTCCCGTCTCCGAGCGACTCTTCGATGGCCGTCCGATGGTCCTTGTCCACCGGTCCCGGGTCGATGACCACAACAGGGCCGTCGCCATCGCTCAGTACCCATGTGTTGGTACCGGGACCGGTGAAGGGGCCGGGGTTGTTGGCAAGGATCCTCTCGATCTTCATTCATCACCCGACGGGAGAGCCACTGGCACCAGGGAGCCATCGTCCATGACCTCCGGCTGGGGAAGCATCCGACCAGCGGCGCCGGAAGCGGACCGACGAGCGTCATCAAACGACGAACGCTTCGCGAGCCAGCGGAGATGAGCGATAGTCGGATTGAACATTGACCACTCGCCTGCCTTGGTGCGATTCAAAGCCTTGGCCGGGTCAATCCAGATCCACGAAACGAGCTCGGTCTCATCAAGCCGAATCGGAGGATCACCGCTCGCCTCGGCCAGATAGAAACGGGTGTCGTAGCGTCGCGGGGCTCCCGGTGGGGTAACCCAACGGGATATCAGCGTGAGCGCAGAACCATCCAAGGTCAGCGAGGCGGCTTCGAACTCCGCGAAGAGTTCTTGGCCTCTGCCCTCTGGAGCCTGCCGCAGCCCGTCTGAAGTGATAGCGATCGAGGTTTCCTCGGCCAGCTCTCGCAAGGCAGCGGCCCGGGAAACTTGGTCCGCCTCTTCCCCAGCGACCACCTCGGCGGCCAGATCCGAGTGGTCACATTCGTCAACGCCCCCGCCGGGGAAAACCATGAGACCCCCAAAGAACCCCCGGGCAGAACGCTCGACCATGAGAACCTCGAGGCCGGCGATCTCCCGGACAAGGACGACAGTGGCAGCGGGCAAGGCTCCTACTGCTGGAACAGACACTCACGGCATCCTATGAGATGACCTAGTGCCCTGTCCGGCAGCGTTGGCGATGTCGAGGGCGAGGCAGGGGCGTCTCTGGCAAGGACGCAGGACGAAGGCGCACTGGCCGTTCGTCGAGGACGAGGACATAGCCAGGGGCGTCACTGGACGCCCTGAACGCGGCAAACGTTGCTGGTCGGGGCACTTGGAGCCCGCTCTTGGCTGAATCTGGCAGACTCAGGATGTGCCGATCATCACGTCTTTGCGAGACCTGCCTGCCGTTGACAAGCTCGTCGGAAGCCTCGGGGAAACAGGGCTGCCCCAGACCGTCACGGTCGACCTGGTCAGATCGGCTCTCGACGTCGCACGATCTGAGATCAAGTCCGATGGTGGGGCCGATCCGGAAGCCATCGCCAGAGATCTGCTCACCGCCGCCCACATGAACCGCTCCAATCCAGTGCTGAACGCAACCGGAGTGCTGCTCCACACCAACCTCGGCCGATCCCCTCTCTCCGGTAAGGCGTTAGACGCGATGAGCCTCGCCGCGGGTCGGTACACCAACCTCGAGATCGACCTCTCCACCGGACAACGGGGAGCCAGAGGCTTGTATGTCCTCGATCTGTTGAGAACACTGACTGGGGCAGAAGACGCCCTGGTCGTCAACAACAACGCAGCCGCCCTCCTCCTGGCGCTGGCTGCAACCTCGGAGGGGAAGGCCGTACCCGTTGCCCGCGGCGAATTGATCGAAATTGGTGGCGCCTACCGGCTTCCCGATGTGATGGCCGTCAGCGGGGCCCACCTGGTCGAGGTCGGCACCACCAACAGGACTCGCATCGGCGACTTCGTTACTGCCGTCCAGATCCACACCGTGGGAGCGATCCTGAAGGTGCATCCCTCTAACTATCGGGTCGAGGGCTTCACCGCGGAGGCGTCGCTTGCCGAGTTGGCCGAATTGGCCGATGGCGCCCGGGTGCCTCTGATCCATGATGTGGGTTCGGGGCTTCTGGACAAAGAAGTGTCGTGGCTCACCAGCGCCGACAGTGCGTGGCTGAGCTCCGAGCCCGCGGTAAGACAGTCTCTGGAGATTGGCGCCGAAATCGTCACATTCAGTGGTGACAAGCTGCTTGGAGGTCCCCAGTGCGGAATCATTGTGGGATCCCGCAGTGCGATCTCGAAACTGCGAAACCACCCACTTGCAAGAGCGCTCCGCATCGATGGAGCGACCAACGCAGCCTTGTCGTCGACCCTCGAGTCGTACGCGGAGGGCAGAGCCGACGAGATCCCTTTCTGGCGTATGGCCCATCTCGCCGAATCAGACCTGATGGAAAGACTCGGCCCGGTTCGAGAAGGAGTCGGCGGCGAGGTGCGAAATGGAGTCTCACTGATTGGAGCGGGGAGCGTCCCAGGAGTGGGTATCCCCACCCCTCAACTCGTCCTGGCAGGCGCCGATCACTTCTACCTTCCCCTCCTCAGAGGGGAAGTCCCGGTGGCCACTCGTCGCCAACATGGTGATCTATTGATCGACCTTCGCGCCGTAGACGAAGCCGACGATGCGACCTTGACGGAGATGGTGAACCGGTGCCGGTGATCGGGACCGCCGGGCATGTCGACCACGGAAAGTCGACACTCATCATGGCCCTCACCGGGCGTGATCCCGACCGGTGGGACGAGGAGAAGCGCCGGGGCCTGACCATCGACATCGGATTCGCCTGGGCCACTCTGGGCGGAATCGACGTTTCCTTCGTTGACGTTCCCGGACACGAACGTTACCTCAAGAACATGCTCGCCGGCATCGAGCCAATCGACGCCGCTCTTCTTGTCGTTGCCGCCGATGAGGGCTGGATGCCGCAATCAGAGGAGCATCTGGCAGTTCTCGACCTGCTCGATGTGAGACATGGCGTTGTAGCCCTCACCAAGACAGACCTGGTCGACTCTGATCTCTCCGAACTGGCGACACTCGAGGTCCTTGACCGCCTCGCTGGCACCTCCCTCGAAGACGCTGAAGTCGTTCCGGTGTCGGCGAAGACCGGAAGCGGCCTGGAAGAGCTCCGTGCCGCTTTGGCCAACTGCGTGAGCGATGAGCCCGTGAGCGGCAGCCGGCCCCGGCTCTGGGTGGACCGCTCGTTCAGCATCGGCGGAGTCGGCACAGTGGTCACTGGAACTCTGCTCGGAGGATCGCTGACCCAGGGCGAGACTGTGACGGTCCTGCCGGGGAACAAGAGCGCACGAGTGCGGGGACTTCAGAGTCATGAGTCAGACATCGAGACAGCCGCCCCGCGGCGGAGACTTGCCGTAAACCTGAGCGGGGTGGACCGGGATGAGGTCCCCCGCGGGGTCATGATCGGCCTGCCCGGGCAATGGGATCTGACCCGGCGCTTCTCGGCGCGGCTTCGCCCCGCCCGATACGTCGACGAATTGACCCAGAAAGGCGCTTTCCAGCTCCACATAGGCAGCGGAGCGCACCGCGCCGAGGTCCAACGAATCAAGAGTGGCCTCGCTGTGATCACAATCGAAGAGCGGCTTCCCCTCCAGACCGGAGACCGATTTATTCTCAGAGACACCGGACGAAGGCTCGTCGTCGCCGGGGGAACCATCCTCGATCCCAAACCTGGACCGCTGACCGTGGCTATGAAGAACGCGACCTCCATCGACCCTCTCGCAGACCCAGATGAGATTGCCACGGTTCTGCTCGCCTTGAGAGGGAGCGACCGGCTGGACCATCTGGCTGCCCACTCCGGCGGAGGCTCACCTATCGACGCGCTTATCGTTGGCGAGTTCGCCCTAAGCCGGCACTTGGTTCCCCAGCTCCAAGAAACGGCGGTGGCGACAGTACAAGAGAGCCATCTATCCCACCCGCTACGCCCCGGTCTCCCAATCGCGACCCTGGCAACGACTATTGGGCACTCCCAGGAGGTGGTTGTTCGCGTGATCGAGATGACGGACTCCTTGGAGCAAGTCGGCCCCGATGTGCGGTCCAGGCAGCACCGCCCCGAGTTGAGTGAGACCCAGGAGACCCTCTGGAGCCAAGCGCACTCTCTGCTGGCGGACGATCTTGCCGTGCCCAGGGTCGACCAGCTGCCGCTCGACGATGAACTCGTCCATCTCCTGATCAGGACAGAGCAACTGGTTCGAATCTCCAAGGACCTCGTGGTCCTGCCAGTTCAGGTGGAGGTGCTCCGAAAGACGATCAAGGAGATGAGCGACGGTTTCACCGTGGCCGACTTTCGGGATGCGACCAAGCTTTCGCGGAAGTACGCGGTGCCGTTCCTCGAGTGGGCGGATGACGAAGGGCTCACCGTTCGGCGGGGAGACCTCCGTTACGCCAGGTGAGTCCTATCCAACCACCAGCGGCATAGTCTTCCGTTCGGTCTCGGTGAGACCGCCCCAGATTCCGAATGGCTCCCGAATCTGAACTGCGTGTGCGGAGCAGGGCTCCATCACTGGACAAACGCCGCAGATGGCTTTCGCCTTCATCTCCCGACGTTCCCGCTCCTCTTTTCGCTCAAAAGCAGAGGGCGGGAAGAAGAGATAGGCGTGATTCCCGCGACACAGCGCGCTCAGCTGCCAATCGTCCATCCCGGACAACTCTGACTCCTCCCGGTTAAACGACAAACCGGCACGAACCTACCCAGTACCCGTAGATGATTCAAGAGAAACTTCTGGAAGGTTGTATTTCAGTTTTCGCGTTCTGAGGATTTGGGCTCGACTTCGAGGAACAAGCCATCCACTCCCGTAACTATCACGGCTGAGCCCCGGGTGATCTCGGCCTCGCGGTGGGCCGTGGCACGCCAGCGAGCGTTGTTCACCTCCACCAACCCGTCCGGGTCGAAGTCGACCAGCGCTACCCCGGATGCCCCAATCAAACTTTCACGGCCTAGAACCTGAGTTGAAAAGCGCGCCCTCTGCACCGTTGGCATCGCCAGGAGGAAGAAGAACAACACTGCCAAAACTGAAGGCAGGATCAGCCACCATCTCGGGTCGATCTGACCCGAACCGTCGATGAAGAACATCCCCCCGACCTGGAGCATTACTGCTCCAAGGCCGGTGAACGCGATCACTCCGCCCTTCTGATAGGAGACGGTGAGCAAGATCCACCCCGAGATCGCCAGAGTCAGAGCCCACCACTGCATCGGCAGGTTCACCACTCCCCATCCGGCGATCAGAAGCGAAAGGGCTCCGAACGCCGCAGCAACACCGGGGCCGATCGCGAAGAACTCGAAAGAGATGATGCTCAGCCCCACTACCAGGAAGAAGAAGGCAGCCTCCGGCGTGACGCCTAGCCGGAAGAACCGCAAACCCGGACCCGGCTTGATGAACGTGACCGTCTTGATCGTGACTCCGGCTTCGCCATCCTGGGCGAACTCCTCGACGGTCTCGACCACGACCGGGCCATCAGCAGTGAGCAAGGTCCGCCCGTTTAGGTCCTGGAGGTATTGGCGGATGGTCGGCTGTAGCTCGAGATCGGTGTCTCCTGCGAGCACCACTCCTTCGTAGCCCTCGACAAGAGCCTCATCGACCAGAAGTCGGGAGGCGGGGTCGCCGGCAATGGTGGGCAGAGCCAATCCGATCTCGGAGCCTGGGGTTATCGACTTCTCGCTCGCGTTGAGGACCAACTGGGCGATGCCTCCATAGGCGGCAGCCGGGGCCGGGCCCACCCAAATCGCGACTGGTATCGGCGGCCGCTCGATCGCAAGCATCAAGTCGTTGAGTGCATCGGAGTCCAGCGCGGCCTTGGAGTTGATCTGAAGGACAATCAGCTCTTGACCTGCGGAGGCGGCTTCCACGATCGACCGGGTCATGAACTCCATTGCAGAAGCGTCGAGCGGGCCGCTGATGTCGACCAGGTCAATGCCGCCCTCGTCGGACTGGGCGAGCGCGGTGAGAGGAACCAAGAGGAGGGCTATTCCGACGAGGATTCGACGCACGAATCGGCACGTTATCGGCCTGCTGCCGATAGGCCTTCATCCAGATAGCGAGGCCCTTTCGGTGGCTATCGTCGCCGCATGCCGAAGGCTCTGCTGGTCACCGACTCCGAGTGGGTCCGAAACGACGTCCACGCCGCACTCTCCCTGGGCGACTGGGAAATAGCCGATCTCGACGACCCGCAAAAGACAGTCGAGCAGGTCTCGGAGCTTGAAGCCGACGTCGTGCTGGTCGACATGCAGGTGCGATCGATGGGGGGGATGGCTGTCATCCGCGACATCCGGGGACTCCTCGAAGAAGAAAGCCGGCCTCGAACCGTGCTGCTGCTCGACCGCTCCGCCGACGAATTCCTGGCCAGGAGGGCCGGCGCCGACGCCTCGGTGATCAAGCCCTTCACGGCCCACGCACTACGTGAAGCGGTCGCTGGTTAGAGCACGCGTAGAGGTGGCAGAGTCCTCCCTATGAGCGACAACGACATCGGCACCTACGGAGAGCGTTGGGCTCCGCACTACGACGCCGTCTTCTCCGAAATCGACTTCGAGGTTGAGTTTCTCGAAAAGCTGGCTGGGGATCCACCCCGAGCCTTGGAACTGGGAGTAGGAAGCGGTCGCGTGGCGATTCCCCTTGCGGAGGCGGGTGTAGCCATGACAGGCATCGAAGTCTCTGATGAGATGCTGGCGCTGCTCGCAGCGAAACCGGGCGGTGACTCAATCAACATCATCAAGGGCGACTTTGCCGATGTTCTGGTAGATACGCGGTTTCCGCTCATCTACCTGCCGCTCAACACGCTCTTTACTCTTCTCACTCAGGAGCGACAGGTCGAGTGCTTTGTCAACGTGGCCAAGGCGCTTGAGGACGGAGGTCGGTTCGTCCTCGACGCATTCGTCCCCGACATGAAGGGTTGGGACAAAGAACACACCAAGATCCGGGTTCCGAGCATCTCCTCCAACAAGTCTCATGCTTATGAGCTGTCGATCCACAACCCCCTGAACCAGACGATCGTCAGTCACGAGGTGAGACGTCTCGACGACGGAGACACAGCAGTGCTTCCCACACGGGTGCGCTACGCATGGCCATCTGAGATGGACCTGATGGCCCGCTTCGCTGGACTGACCCTTGAAGCTCGATGGGGCTGGTACGACAAGCGACCGTTCACGGAGAAGTCGGTCGAGCACGTATCCGTGTACCAAAGACTGGCGCGCTGAGTCGTCTGTGTCGGTTTCTAGCCGATCATGGCTTGGCCAGGCCACTTCCGATCCACGGCTGACCCTGGCCATCTATGCCCAGGCGAGAGCGTACGGAGATCGGTCAGCTGCAAACAAGCCGGCAGCTCGGTTGATGGGACCAACCACCGATCATGCGGGAGCTGAAGCGAGGACGGATCGCTAGGAATATCGCGTCCGTCGCAGGATGGACCCGGGACAGATCGAATGTGGTCCTGGTCAGAGCCCTGATGCCAGAGCCCTGACCTGGTGTTTCTGAGTCGGGACGGCGGGATTCGAACCCACGACCTCAGCGTCCCGAACGCTGCGCGCTACCAAGCTGCGCTACGTCCCGATGTGAGGTTGGGATTGTATCGAGCAGTGTGGGGGACGCCAGATCGAGAACCCCTGTCGACACCGGGTCACAGATGACATCAATCGCGTTTGGCGTGCGCCCGGTCACTGAAGGTGATACCGAATGCGCCTAGAACGGCCACGACTACGGTGCGGCTAGACCAGCATCTCGGCGATCTGGACAGCGTTGAGGGCGGCTCCCTTACGAAGATTGTCGCCGACCACCCAGAGGTTGATTCCGCCGGGCTCGCCGAGGGTGGCCCGAATCCGCCCGACGAGCATCACATCGAGGCCGGTCGAATCGAGCGGGGTGGGCACCTGATCGCTCCACACCTCGATGCCCGGCGCATCCTCGAGCACTTCCACAGCCTCCTCGACACCCATTGGGCGCTCGAACCGAAGAGTTGCAGAAACCCCGTGGCCCACCATGACCGGCACCCTGACACAGGTCGGTTCCACCAGGAGATCATCGATCTCGAGGATCTTGCGCGACTCGTTGACGAGCTTCATCTCCTCATCGGTGTAGCCGCCCTCGACTTCTGAGCCGGCAAAGGGGAGCACATTGAAGCCGATCGGACGCGGATAGAGCTTGGGCCCGGGATCGGCCCAGCCCCCCCGAATGAGGGTCTCGAGTTCGGGCCTGAGCTCATCAGCCTGATGAACCAATTCCTTCACACCCTGTCGGCCGGACCCAGAGACCGCCTGATAGGAGGACGCGACGACATTGCGCAATCCGGCGGCCCGGTGCAGCGGGCCGGCCGCCATCATCAAGGTCATCGTGGTGCAGTTGGGGTTGGCGATTATCCCCTCATGGCGTTCAGCCGCGGCATCATTGACCTGGACAACAACAAGCGGGACGTTTGCATCCATGCGGAAGGCTGACGAATTGTCGATGACGACGGCACCGGCCTCGACAAAAGATCCGGCGTGGGCACGGGAACGATCACCGCCGGCCGAAAAAAGAGCGACATCGACTCCGGTCGGATCTGCCGTGGAAAGATCCTCCACTTCAACCGAGCCCCAATTCGTCTCCACGACCGAGCCGGCCGAACGCTCGGAGGCGAAGAGACGCAGAGACGCGAGCGGGTAATTCCTCTCCTCGAGGATCGAAACCATGGTTCGCCCCACAGATCCGGTGGCCCCTACGACCGCCACTGCCTTGTCGCTCATGCCCGCACCTCCGCTGAGGAGACCGGCGGTTTCAGCGTGCGGTGAATGGCCCGGAGAGCGTCCTCAACCTGCCGACTCGGGACACCGATCGAAACCCGAAGATCGGTGGTCTCGATCGTCGCGGCCGCTATCCCTGCCTTCTCGAGAGAAGCAAGCGCGCCGGCAACCAGAGAACTCGACCCGGCTCCCACCATGACGACGGCGGCTTGATCGCCAACAACCCGATGAGCAAGACCGGCAATGGTGAAGGACGGCGCTTGGCCGGTAACCCAGGTGCCCTCGGCCACTCCAAACGAAGATCTCACGTGCAGCGGCACGCCCGACCGATGAGCAAAATCGACGGAGTGGGGCATGAGCACCCCGGCGCCCGCGGCCGCAAACTCCAACATCTCGTCATACCCGATCTCGGGGAGTTTGACCGCATCAGGCACGACCCGAGGATCCGCCGTGAACACACCCTCCACATCGGTGTTTATCTCACAGAGCTCGGCGTCGAGGGAAACGGCAAGAGCTACTGCGGTGGTATCCGAGCCACCGCGGCCGAGGGTGGTGATCTCCTTGCTCTGCGGATCGACACCCTGGAAGCCGGCGACGATCACCACCTTCCCCTCCTCCAGCGATGCTTTCACCCGCTCACCCGTGATCCGAGTGATGCGCGCCTCGCCGTGTGACGAATCGGTGAGAATCCCGGCCTGTGAGCCGGTATAGCTGACCGCGGGCACACCCCTTACTTCGAGTGCCATCGCCAGTAGCGACATGCTGACCCTCTCCCCGGCGGACAGCAGCATGTCCATCTCCCGTGGGGGAGGGCTGTCGGTGATCTGCGCGGCCAGGGCAACCAGCTCGTCGGTCGTCTCTCCCATGGCGGACACGACGACAACGACATCCTTCCCCGAACCGCGAGTGGCCACAATCCGATCGGCGACCTGCTCGATCCGATCGACGTCACCGACGGAAGATCCTCCGTACTTCTGAACCACAACTGACATGCTCCCCACAGTTTGGAGGGTTTTGTCGCTCAATACGAACACCGCGAAGGTTGCCCCGACCCCAGGCCTAAAGTCGCCCCGCGATGACCGACCGAAGACGACGGCAGAAAGAGATGCGCACCGCCAAGCGCGATGCCGAGAAAAAGCAGAAGTCCAGGAAGGAACTTATGCGCCGCCTGGGCATCGCCCTCGGGTTTGGGATCCTTGTCGTCGGGCTCCTCACCGTGGGAACGCTCTTTGGCCCCGACGAAGGATCTATTCCGTCGGGATACGAGGGATACCGGGAACAGCCAACCGCTTGCGGCGCCGATCAGCCGGACGTCGAGGCCGTCATGAGCTTCGATGCGTATGAGCCTCAAGATGATCTCGACTCGTTGGGATTGGCCACGATCGAAACTTCGTGTGGCGAGATCGTGATCGAGCTCGACAGTGGTGGATACCCGGAAACCGTCGACTCCTTCGTGTTCTTGGCCCGGGAAGGCTTCTACGACGGGCAGGTCTTTCACCGTGTGCTGGCCGACTTTGTGATCCAGGGTGGTGACCCGATGGCGGACGGAACCGGAGGTCCCGGATACCGGGTACCGGACGAGTTTCCGCCCGAGGACTTCGTCTACGTAGACGGGAGCGTCGCCATGGCCAACGCAGGCAAGGGGACGACGGGCAGCCAATTCTTCATAGTGATGGGCGACGCGGCGTCGGTGCTCAACCCGCAGTTCAACGTGCTCGGCCACGTCGTCAGCGGGGCGGACACCCTGGAGCGAATCTCCGAAATCGACGTAGGCGTTCAGCCCGGATCGACGGAGCGGAGTCTTCCGCTCGAGTCGGTCTACATCGAACGGGTGACCATCGAATCCCTCGCTGAAGCCGGCGGATGAGGACCAAGTCCCGTTCTTGAC
>CAXMPS010000171.1:0-1562 GCA_964194995.1 uncultured Gammaproteobacteria bacterium
ACCGCGACCACTGGGGATCAGACATTCGAGTATCGGACCGCTGAGATCCTCCACTTCCGAGATGGGAAGGTCAGCGAGCGGTGGGCCTTCTCCGACGACACTGCACGCATCACTGAGTTCTTCTCACAGTTCGACTAGCCACCAACTCCCACCAGGGAAACCAGCTAGCGCATATGTGCCGATATGGGCGGGTGCGATTTCGGGACGCTCGTCATGGGATTGGGGGTCGCTGGTGACCACGATTCGGTTAGGTCGAGCTACGGCGTGGTGGTCGGATCGGTAAGCTCGGAGCGGGTTCGGAACGTCTGGCGAGACACGGCGTCGTCGCGATGGAAGGGGCGGAGAAATGCACATACGGACGCTTCTAGTCAGCGGTCCAATTGCTTTGTTGGTGCTGGTTAGCGGCTGTGGCGGCACATCCGACGAAGAGACCACCACCACGAGCCCGCCACCGACCACCACCCTTGCGGCCGCGACCACGACTACCACAACAGAACTCGAACCGGAGCCGGTTTTGGTATCCGAGGAGTTGGCCGGTTTCGAGAAGCGCAGCGTGGTGTTCGCCAATGTGGAGTTCACGATTACCGGAGCGATGATCTCGAACCAGGAGCTGCGCTCCTACGCAGAGGGTGGCGAGCCGGTTATCGACGAGGACAACCTGTACGCCTACCTCGACATCACGGCGCAGAACATGATGAGCAACACACAGACCGAAGGGTTCGGTGCTGAAACCTACAAGCTCGTCGTAGCCGACAGTGAGTTGGATGCCGCCACTGAGATGAGCTTCATGTCAGAGGTAGCCGGCATCATCGGGCCCAACACGACGGTGGACACGTTCCTCGCATTCCCGATCTCCGATGAAGTCGACCTTGCCGGTGCGGCGTTGCTGATCGGGGTGCGGCCCGACCGGAAGGCATCGTTACCCCTGACCGGTGAAGTTGCGGTCAACCCGTATCCAATTCAGGTCGAGTTGACCGGTTCCGCGGAGGGAGTGGGTCCGACCAATGGGGGCACCATTGTCTTTACCGTTGCCGATGCCACCCTGTCAGAGGACCTACCGCACGAGCATGCCAACTCACCCACCGGTCTTCGCGCCGACGAGGACGAGTTGTTCCTCGTCGTCCACGTCCTCGCTGAGAAGGTCGCCGGGCGGGGTAACGACCTGTTGAGTGTCGACACCTTCCGTCTTGTCATCGACGGGCTGCCCCGCTCGCCATGGGACAGCGCCATCGATCCCCTGGGCAGCAACGAGTCCCCGACCGCCGAGCCGGGAGCGGTAGAAGATGCCTGGGTAGCTTTCCTCGTCCCGATCGACGCAACCGAACTGGCCCTGCAAGCCGGAGACCTCGCCGACCCAGCCGTAATACCCCTCAACCTCCCCGACCTCTCCTGAACCGGACACCAACACAGCTAGCGCATATCCGGCAATATGCGCTCCCTCGTCCAGTCTCGCAGCTAGCGCATATGTGCCGATATGGGCGGGGGCTGTCAGGGTGTATTCAGCTCTTCGGGGTCTGGACCGATATCAGTTCCAGACAACTCCCAACATGTGGTGTCAGACG
>CAXMPS010000172.1:0-3050 GCA_964194995.1 uncultured Gammaproteobacteria bacterium
GCTGAGGTTGTCCGGAACACCGCCGAACCATCGCTCGATCGCCTTTCTGGCGTGGGCTGCGTGGTCGTCCCTCATCTCGACGCTTGTGACGCTGCCATCCCGGCCGACCGCCCGCGTCAGCGCCAATGTCAATGCACCCGATCCGGTGCCAGCTTCGAGCACCGTCATCCCCGGCCCGATGTCGGCGTAGATGAGGATGGGGCCCAGATCCTTGGGATAGACAACTTGGGCGCCGCGCTTCATCTTGAGGATGTAATCGGCGAGCCGCGGGCGAAGCAGCAGCATCTGACCCCCGGACGAGGAAGTCACCCACGAGCCATCATTCCTGCCGATGAGGTCCGAATGGGCGATCGCACCCTGATGGTATTGAAACGTTCGCTCTGGGTCGAGTTTGAGCAGGAAATGTCGGCCCTTGCTGTCAACCAGAAGGACAGTATCTCCGGCCTGCAATTCCATCAGAGGAATGCGATGGCTGATACCACTAGGGCGAGCACCATCGAGATGACGATGATCCAGATAATTGCTTGAACGAGCTTCTTGTTCTGCATGATGTTTGAATAGACCTTTGACGCGAGCGGCAACGGTAGACACTTGAGGCGAAGTACAAAGAAATTGGTGAGACGGGTGCTCGGGACCTCGGACCTGGCCGGAGCCGGTTTGGACCGCACCCTGCGCGGCCTCCGTACCGGTGACCAACGCGATCTGTTCCTCGGACTCGGGCTGGTCGCAGCGGCGTTCCTACGACGGACCGCGCCGCGCAAGCGATTGGTCTACAGCAAGGCTGTGCCAGAGGGCTCGGCCATCGTCATCCATCACCGGGCCCACGGTGACCCCAGAATCAAGGTCGTTCGCCCCAAATAGCCCTTCTGTGAGTTGAAACGCGGCCCCAATCCCCTTTATCGCTCACAAAACGGATCAGACCCGGTAGATCTCGACCATTGTTTTGTTCCTCGAGCCACGGCGACGGCCGATGAGGAAGGCCACTGCGATCAAGACTGCCACGGCTACGCCCGCGAGCACCGCGGTGTCCTGGGCGGATTCACGGGTTTCATCGATGGCTCCAACGATCTCCTGGGCCTTGGCTTCGAGGTCGTCCCTAGTGACTGTCATTTTGCATCCTCCAGACAACGATCCCCGCTGCGCCGGCTCCACCCAGGGCGGCCAAGAACCGTGCGAGCACGACCCACCATTCGCCATCGGGGAGGACCACTTTTAGTGCGCTGTACAAGGCGAGCACCAGAAACACGCCGCCCATCGAGAGGACGGCGGCGCCTCCAAGACCCATTCCGGCGTGCTTGCCGAGACGTTTGGCCGGCTCGATCGTCTCCTGTCGCAGATACTCCTGCGACATCTCGATGAGCTCGGTTGTGAGCTCCGGTATCTCTCTTGGGTCGGGCATTGGAAAACTAGAGGCTAACAAGTGCTGGAAACCACGCCACCGGGGGTTATCGTGCCCGAGGAGTGAGGCTCGTTAAGTCACTGACGTCTCTTGGCCCCCGATACGTGGCTCTTTGGATTGGCCAAACCGTGAGCCAATTCGGCACCTACGTTGCTTTTCTGACGCTCCCCCTCCTGGTCCTCCACATCCAGGACGTGACCGGTGAGGGAACAACTCTCGACTTTTCCATCACCTATGCGCTGGAGACGGCTCCGACGATCCTCGTTGGCCTACTCGGAGGAGTCCTTCTTGATCGATGGCACCTTCGCCCGGTGATGATCGCCACCGATCTCCTCAGGGCGTCGGCCTTCTTCTACCTGGCGGCGACAGTCGGCTCATATGGGATCAACACAGTGTTCGTCTTCGCCTTCATAGTCGGTTCGATGACAACGCTGTTTGACAGTGCCCTCTTCTCGCTCATTCCGGCGATTGTCTCCCGGGATCGGCTCGCCGACGGAAACTCCTATGTCGCCGCCAGTCAGCAGGCCAACTTCGCTCTGGGTCCTTTGGCTGCGGGCGTCCTCGCTGCCACCACGGGTGGACCCGCCCTCGGTCTCTTCCTCAATGGTGCAACCTTCGTTGTCTCTGCGATCAGCTTGAACTGGGTCGGCCGGGTGGCGCGTCACCGCGACCCCGACGAGGAAGGGACATCGTTCCTGGGTGAGGCCGCCAACGGGCTCCGGTACATATGGTCCGAGCCGCGACTTCGCATCACCACCATCGCAGTGGCGATCCCGAACTTCGTCATGGGCTTCATCGAGGCAACCTTCGTAATTCTGGCATTTCAAGTACTCAACGCGCAGACCGAAACCGAAGTTGGGATTCTTCTCTTCGCAATGGGCATCGGGGGGGTGATCGGCGCTCTGACAGCTCCTCGCATTGCCCGTTCGATCGGGGTTGGGAGGACACTTGTAATGGGCATGGGAGTCACAGGTGTTGTGCTCTTCGCCGTCATGTTCACAACGTACGGTTTCCTGACCCTTGCACTCCAAGTCGGGTGGATGATCGGAGTTTCGATCATCAACGTCCCCCTGGTGACGATTCGCCAGCACTATGCGGCACCGAGCATGATCGGAAGGGTTATCTCAGCCACGCGGGCGCTTGGCTGGGCCACGTTGCCTATCGGTGCCCTGGTCGGAGGCTGGCTGGGCGCCACAGAGAGCAGCTACCTGCTCGTCGCCAGGATATTTCCCTTACTTCTGGTCGGAACAGCCGCGTGGCTCTACACCACGGTGGTGTGGTCCGACACCTTCGGACCCGAACCCAAGCCTGTGGCCGACACTCCGGCCGACGCCGACGCATAGCCAAGCGAAGCAGTGAACACACTCAAGCTCTTGGGACTCGGCCTCCTGACCATCGGCGCGATCTTTGGTCTGCTGGCAATGACCGGCTCGAGCGACTCAATCTCAGCCTCGCCAATTGTGGCGGTCCGTGGTGTATCTCCAGACGCCACGAGCGACAACGGACAGCGGAAACTCGCCAAGGCCGACGACGGGACCCTCTATCTCGCCTATTCGGGACCGATCGAGGGCGTGGAACAAGCCCAGGTCTCGTTTTCCCTCGATAATGGGCAGAGCTGGAAGCCCGAGACGGTCCTCGGTCAACCCGGAAT
>CAXMPS010000173.1:0-4711 GCA_964194995.1 uncultured Gammaproteobacteria bacterium
TGGCGGAGAACTACTAATCCGGCTAATCCACCTAATCCCGACGATTCCGAATTAGGTCGATTAGGCAGGTTAGGCGACCTCTGGGACGAGGAAGAGTGACGGTCCTTGAGACGCCGTCAGGGGGTCTGCCACGCCTACCAACGCATTGTTGGCAGGTCTCTGACCTGGTAAAATGGTGTATGAGGGACGTCTGATGGCTTCGGGTCATGTGGTGAAGCGGAAGACCAAATCCGGCGGGACGGTTTGGGGTGTGGTCGTCAACCGGGATCGGGACCCTGTGACGGGGAAACGTCATCGCACCCGACATGGCTCATACAGGACCAGAGCCGAGGCACAAGCAGCTTTGAGGCGGATACTCACCGAAATCGACTCGGGGGTTTTTGTGGAGCGGACGGATCTGACGGTGGGGGAATACATCCGAGATGTGTGGTGGCCTGCCCATATTCCGACTATCCGAGCGAACACTGATGCTTCTTATGACAGGGTTATTACAGCCCAGTAAGTCGTCATTCCAGGCCCAGCTCCGCTTCGGGCGGGCGAGGGCGCAGGTTCCGATCTTGGATCGTGCGCACGCATGAGTTCCAGCGGAGGACGGCGTCGTTGTTGCCTTCGGGTTGCAGCTCGGCGGCCTTCTCGAATTGCTCCATTGCCGCCCGGAATCCGTCATACGCGAAGACGGCGCTCGGACCCCTGGTCAGTAGGGCACGGGCATGACGCTCGGCGATGATGCCGTCGAAGTAATGACGCAGGTACTCATCGGTGAGCCGGCTGACATAAGCCTTGGCGTCGCTCACAGACGAGGCGCCATCGTTTTTGAAATCGTCTGTGATCGCCAGTACCAAAGCGATGAGGGCCCGCTGATTTTCGGGGTCAACATTCAGAACGTCGTGACAGATGCTTCTGGCTTGGACCGGTTGGTTGAGAAGCCGATAGTGCTCGGCACGACTGATTGCTGCGTCCACGGCGTCAAGAGTGATTGTCTTCAGCTCAAACTCTTCCGCCACGCGTCTTCCTTTTCGCCGACACTACAGCCGTAGCGCGGCCAATCCGGCCACAATCGTCCCAATCAGAGCGGTCCCGTAGAACAACCACGCCTGCTTCCCGACTACGCCGAGCCCCAGATCGACTAAGGCATATCGGAAGCGGTGTGCCCAATGGAATAGGAACAGGAACACCAGGCCGACCAGAACGAGTCGTGTCGCCGGGTTTCTGACGAGTGAAACGAGGTCCTCTTCTGAGATCCACCCCGCCGGAACAGCCACTCCGGTGACGAACACCATGACCGGCAGGAGCATCGCCGATGCTGTTCCTCCACCTGCAAAAAGGAGCCAGAAGAGGGGGGCGCTCCGGTCGGGTCTCGAACTCACATGAGCACCAGCCAGATCACGGCTCCCGAAATCATCAGGAAGAGGATGCTGGTGGCTCCGGCAATGAGATCGGGATCCACCCGCTCGTCGTCCTTCCACAGCACCGTGACCTTTGGGGTAAGTGCTATCCAGGTGCCGGTGTGATAGAGCGCCAGCCCCAAAATAACCATATGGAGCCACACACTCAGCGAGCCCGAAAGGAACGTGTAGAACGTGGAGAACGCTCCAACCTCGGCAGCCGACCACAGCGCCCAGATGACCAGCAGCGTGTAGGCGAATATCGCCACGCTCGTCAGTTCTCTCATCATGAACTGGAAGTAGGCGGCCTTCTTCAGCCACCAGTTCCAGGGGAGTGGCCTGGTGACTTCTCGAGTCATGACCTACCACTCATCGGCATGACCACAGACTTGGCCCAGTCCAATGCATACGACAGTTTGAGCATCTGAATCGCACCGGCGGGATCGACGTCTTTAGGGCAGACTTGAGTGCACTCGCCGACATAAGTGCATTGCCAGATGCCCTCGTGCGCGGTGACCACCGCGGCTCGTTCCTTCACTCCGTTATCCCGGGAGTCGAGGTTGTATCGCTCGGCTAGGGCCAGAACCGCAGGTCCGGTGAACGACGAGTCGAGTCCGTAGACCGGGCAGGCCGAATAACAAAGCATGCAGTTGATGCACATGCTGAAACGTTTGTAACGGGCTACCTGGCCGGGTGTCTGCAGATACTCGCCGTCTTCGAGTGGTTTGTCCTCATCGGGGATCAGCCAGGGAGAGACCGTCGGCAGTTTCTCCATGAAGTCGTCCATGTTGATGACGAGGTCGCGTATGACCGGGAAGTGGCTGAGAGGCTCAATTCTGATGGTCTCTGTGTCGTAATCCCGGATGAATGTCTCACAGGTCAGCCTGGGTTCGCCGTTGACCATCATTCCGCAACTGCCACACACTCCCATTCGACATGACCAGCGGAAGCTGAGGGTTGGGTCGATCTCGGCCTTGATGTGATTGAGGGCGTCGAGCACCACCCAATTGTCTTGGAAGTCGATCTCGTAATGCTGGAACGTCGGCTCAGTCTGCTCGTCAGGCTGATAGCGGTAGACGTCTAGAACGGTCCGATCAGACACTCCCATACACCCTCTCGTCCGGCGGCCATCGGATGATGGTCACGTCTTTGTAGCTGATTGTCGGATTGCCGCTGCTTTGGTGGGCCAGGGAGTGCTTGAGAAAACCGGCGTCGTCGCGGTGGGGGTGGTCTGTCCGCTGATGAGACCCTCGGGACTCCTCTCGAGCCAGGGCGCTGTGGGCGATAGTTTCCCCGATGTCGAGCATCGCCCCGAGTTCGAGAGCGGCTACCAACTCGGTGTTGAAGGTTCGGCTGGTATCGGTGAGGACGAGATTCTCGTATCGCTGTTTCAGGTCGGTGATGTTCGAGCAAGATCGTTCGAGCGTGGTTTTGTCTCGAAAAATGCCCGCACCCTCCTCAAGGGTTTCTTGGAGGTCGGACCGAATACCGGAGGTTGTCTCCACACCGCCGCCTTTTCGGAGCAGCGTGGCCTCTAGTCGACTCTGCTCCGATCTCGCCGAGTTCTCAAGCAGACTATTCGAGGGAGGCGATACCTGGCTGGCGTGGTCCGCTGCGGCCACTGCGGCTCGTGCCCCAAAAACGAGAATCTCGGTGAGTGAGTTCGACCCGAGACGATTGGCTCCGTTGACGCTGACGCAGGCACACTCGCCGGCGGCGAACAAGCCAGGCAGAGACGTTGCCCCTCGGATGTCGGTGTCGACTCCGCCCATCATGTAGTGAACAACGGCGCGGACGGGTATCGGATCGTGAACCGGGTCGATGCCGACATAACGGACCGCCAACTCGCGAACCATTGGGATCTTGCGGTCGATCTCTTTCTCCCCCAGATGTCGGATATCGAGTTCTACGTAGTCGCCGTCAGCGCCCTGAAACGTTCGCCCCGCTTGGCGTTCCTTGATGAAGGCCTGGGAAAGGCGATCCCGCGGGCCCAACTCCATTGTCCGCTTCTTCGGGTGGTCGGGATCCTTCAGGTCAAGGGGCTGGCCCAGCCCATAGTCCTGGAGATAGCGTCGGCCCTCGTTGTTGACCAGAACCCCGCCCTCGCCCCGGGCGGCTTCAGTGATGAGAATGCCGGTCCCGGGAAGGCCGGTCGGGTGGTATTGGACGAACTCCATGTCCTTGAGGGGTACTCCCGCCCGATAAGCCAGGGCCATCCCGTCACCGGTCTTGATGCTGCTGTTGGTAGTGAATGGATAGACGCGGCCGCCTCCGCCGGTACAGAGGATGACGGACTTGGCTCCTATCGAGAGCATCTCACCGGTGCGGATGTCCATGGCGGTGACCCCCTGACAGCGGCCGTCAACGACGATGAGACTCGTGACGAACCACTCGTCGAAGCGGGTGATGGCGTCGTACTTGAGGGCCGTTTGGAAAAGGGTGTGAAGGAGGTGGAAGCCGGTCTTGTCGGCGGCGTACCACGTCCGCTCCAGTTTCATCCCACCAAAAGGGCGTACCGAAACGTGGCCGTCGGGATCACGGCTCCATGGACATCCCCAATGTTCCAGCTGAAGCATCTCGTCAGTAGCGTTCTCGACCAGAACCTCCACGGCATCCTGGTCTGCCAGCCAGTCGGATCCGGAGATTGTGTCGTATGCGTGGTCATCGAGCGAGTCGCTAGGGGAGATGACGGCCGCGGCACCCCCTTCGGCCGAGACGGTGTGGCTTCGCATGGGGTAGACCTTTGAGATCAGGCCGACGCTGGTGCCCGGAAAATCCCGCGCAACAGCGATTGCCGCGCGGAGCCCTGCGCCACCGGCTCCGACGATTAGAACGTCATGCTGGAGAGAGTCCATTTTCTCGATCATCGAAACTAGAACGCAACCTACACAAACGGGATGGGCGCCGACCCGCATGTGCGTTTGGTGATCGTCGATCACTAACTCCTCGCTCCGACTCCGATCTCAGATCTCGCCCTAGAGGCGGTCGATAAGGGCTGGGGTGAGTGGCACCCGTTCGCCGTCGACGGCACGCTACCGGGCTTAGTGATGGTGTACGCACCCCGATCTGCCGAGGATCTCCAGGTCGTCAAGACCGTCATCGAAGCCGCCCTCGCTAACGCAGTATCTGGTATTGACGGCGGCTAGCGGTAGGCAAGACCCACATGTCAGGCCGGGCGAGAAAGGGCCGGTGAGCACGAGTCAGAAGATCACAAAACGATGCGCCTGCCCTAACTGCGGCCAAAGTCAGCTGGTCACAATCGTCTACGGCTATCCGACCGACGTGGACATGGAGAGGGCGCATGCTCGGAAAGTCGCGATCGGAGG
>CAXMPS010000174.1:0-2310 GCA_964194995.1 uncultured Gammaproteobacteria bacterium
GTTGACAGCGATCTGCGCGCGGACCGCGTCAGTGGCACGGGATCTCCGTTGTCGGCGTCGGAAGGTTCTGCATTCGCCACTCCGTTCTCCTTTCTTGGTGGCGGAGGACACGGTTCCGTGTAGTACCGACCCGCCGATTCGGCCTTCAGGGTGGTCACGCGGCCTGTCATTCGACCCGCCTCGGCGGCGGCGCTCCGCAGGTGTGCACTCGTCTGACTCTGTAATGCTGAGTTCCTGGTCGGGTGGTCATCGGGTACTCCTTGGTCAGCTGGAGGTGGGGTCGGTTCGAAGAGGTCGATCTGTGTCGGGATGTGGTGTTGGTCGATTCGAGTTCGGTCGGTCGCAAATGGATGCAGATGCGTGGATCGTCGCAAGCCGTTGGTCCGCAAGACGCGGTCGTGACCGGTGGTGACGGTTGGCGTCGTGAGGGGGTCCGGTATCTGGCATCTCGATCTCGCTGTCGGCTCTCTGTTCGGGTCTCACCGACCCGTCGGTCTCCCACATCAGACCAAGGATGGATTACAGATGAGTGACAGATCGATTACAGATCGATGACAGATCGATGACAGATCGATAACAGAGAGCCGACAGCATCCGTGACGACTCCGCCGCAAACCCTTTGCCAGTAACGCTTGATAGCTATCTGTAATCTCGTCGACACCTACGCGATCCACGATGTGACGATGAAACAACTCGATGAACTGCTCAGCCCCCAGAACCTCGCGGACTACCTGGGTGTGCCGCTCAACACCGTCTATCGGTGGCGATATCGAGGCGGGGGTCCAGCAGCGTTTCGTGTCGGCAAGCACATCCGCTACAGGCGAAACGACGTCGAACAGTGGATCCTGCTACAGCTTCAAGACTCACAGCTATGACGCGGATGAGGTTGAAAGCCCATTGTTCCCGCGCCGCCAAATGTCCAAAGCTGCGTCCAGCCATCTCCTGTACGATCGAGACGTATGCGTTCTTGCCGTGTTCGCGTTGGCCGCAGCCGCCCTCGTTTGAGCTGAGGATGTGGGTCTAGTGGGTTCGATTCAACGACGTGTCGAAAGGGCGAAGCCGTGGAGAGCTCGATACCGGGCACCGGACGGCAAGGAGCATTCGAGGAGCTTCGAGCGGAAGCTGGATGCGGAGCGCTGGCTGACGGAAAGGGAACGTGAGCGCAACCGTGGGGAATGGGTTGACCCGGCCATGGGGAAAGTCACCGTGGCCGAGTGGTCCGTGCGGTACCTTCGTACCAAGCAGCACCTCAAGCCGTACACACTGGCCGGCTACTCCAGTCTTTTGAGGAATCAGCTGCTCCCGGCCTTTGGAGATATCCCCCTGAGTCGGATCCAACCGATTCATGTACGGGAGTGGGTGGCTGAGCTTCAAGCCGCTGGCCTCAGCGCGTCGAGGACCCGTCAGGCTTACTATTTGTTGCGCGGGATGCTGGGGTACGCCGTCGAGTCGGACTATCTGACCCGGAACGTGGCCGTCGGCGTGGACCTGCCACGGCAGCCCCGGCGTGAAATGCACTTCTTGTCGGCCGAAGAGCTGCAGTGGCTCGCCGACGACATCCGGCCGCCTTATGGGACTCTCGTTCTGTTGTTGGGTTATGGAGGGCTGCGGTGGGGTGAGGGGAGCGCCTTGCGGCGCTCGCGGTGCGATCTGTTGCGGGGGCGCATTGAGGTGGCCGAGTCCTTGGCTGAGGTCAACGGGAAGTGGCATTTCGGCGAACCGAAGACTTACCAACGGCGCATGGTGGTGCTTCCGGCGTTTCTCAAGGCCCGGCTGGCGGCACATCTCGCAACGGAGGTCGATGATGATGCCCGTGCGCTCGTGTTCACCTCGCAGTCGGGGACACCGATCCGGCACGGCTGGTTCTACAGGCGGGTATGGAAGCCGGCCCTCGAGGAAGCGGGCCTACCCAGCGATGTTCGAATCCACGACTTGCGGCACACCTCGGCCAGCCTGCTCATCTCTGAAGGTGTTCACCCACGAGCGGTGCAGGCCCACCTGGGGCACTCATCGATGTCGGTGACCATGGATCGATACGGGCACCTATTTCCATCAGAATTCGAGGCGATCGCCGAGAAGCTCGAGGCCCTCCACGATCGTGCCGCGGCCCAGGCGCGGCCCAAGCCGGCGCGTGTTGCCTCTATAGCAAGGAAAACAGGACGATAGTTCAGGGTCTGCAAAACCCTCTACCCGGGTTCGATTCCCGGCGTCGCCTCCACTGTCGAGGCCTGAGATCTTCGCAGATGCTATCGATCGTAGAGGATGCTGCTTGGCGTTGGCTCCTTGCCAGTTTGTAGTCGTCCCGTTCAC
>CAXMPS010000175.1:0-2864 GCA_964194995.1 uncultured Gammaproteobacteria bacterium
CTCCTGAGGGAAACTCGTCATCAGCGTGTAAACCACCGAGCGGTACCCTCAGTGGCGAGGAGACGTGGATTCCATGTCAAAGCCCGCGCACCCGAACTCAGATAGCCAGCACGAAGCGGTGCGCGGTCATGGGCAACAGCAGGTCGGTGGAACGGACCATATGCCCCACGCGTCTCAGCATGAGGAGCATCGAGGTCGTGATGACCCTCATGACGTAGAGATCGCGGTGCGGGCTGGTCACGAAATGCCTGAGGAGCATGCGGCTGGTCACGACAAACACGAGGGCCACAACCCGGAGATGTTCCGTGACCGGCTGTTGGTGAGCCTGCTGCTCACAGCGCCAATCCTCTACTTCTCCGAGCAGTTTCAGGACTGGTTCTCCTACGAGGCGGTGTCGTTCCCCGGCAGCGAATGGGTCTCTCCGGTTCTGGCCACCTATTTGTTCATCTATGCCGGAGGCATCTTCCTCCAGGGCGGCTACCGCGAGATGCGGGCCCGTCAGCCGGGAATGATGACGTTGATCTCGATGGCCATCACTGTCGCCTACGGCTACAGCGTTGCCGTGTCACTGGGTGTCGAGGGGGACGACTTCTACTGGGAGCTGGCCACGCTCCTTGACGTGATGCTGTTGGGTCACTGGATGGAGATGCGGTCTATTCAGTCGGCCAGCAGGGCTCTCGAGCACCTGGCGGACATGGTTCCGACCGTCGCCCACCTGGTCGCCAGCGACGGTTCGATCGAGGATGTCCCGGTGTCAGCGGTGAAAGATGGCGACAGCATTCTCATCCGCCCGGGCGAGCAAGTTCCGGTGGACGGCGACGTTGTCGAGGGAGTCTCCTCGATGAACGAGGCCTTCCTCACCGGCGAATCCCGGCCCGTGACGAAGCAGAAGGGCGACGAGGTCGTGGCGGGAGCAGTCAACGGCGAAGGCGCTCTGACTCTGACCGTGACACGCACCGGCGAGGCGACCACCCTCTCTCAGATAATGCGGCTGGTCGAGGAGGCCCAGGCGTCTCGTAGCCGCTTCCAGGTACTGGCCGACCGGGCCGCTTTCTGGTTGGTGATCGTCGCCGTCGGGGTTGCTGTCCCCACGTTCCTCGCTTGGGGGCTCTTCGGCGCCGCCGGCATCAGCTTCGCGGTTGCTCGAACGGTGACAGTGCTGGTGATCGCTTGTCCGCACGCTCTGGGTCTTGCCATCCCGCTCGTCACCACCAACGCCACCTCAATCTCAGCCAAGAACGGCATCCTGGTCCGTAATCGAGAAGCCTTCGAACGAGGATGGAACATTGGTTTCGTGGCTTTGGACAAGACCGGCACCCTCACCGAAGGGCGGTTCGTTGTTGCGCAGGTCACCACCGACGGTCTCAGCGAATCCGAAGGGCTCGCACTGGCGGCCGGTGTCGAGCGATCCTCCGAACACCCGCTGGCCACCGCCATCGTCGACGAGGCGACGGGGAGAGGACTTACGGTCGCCCACGGCGCGGAGATAGCGGCCGTGCCTGGCCAGGGGCTCGAGGGCACGATCGACGGCAGAGTCGTTCGAGTCGGACGGCCCGAGTGGGCCGCCGACCTCGGAGTCGAGATGACTCCGACCCTCGAGGAATCCTTGAAAAGCGCTGATCAGCGCGGCGAAAGCGCCGTAGTGGTAATGGCAGACGGGCGAGCCGTTGCCGTGCTGTCACTGGCCGACAAGACCCGTGACACCGCTGCCGACATGGTCGGCCGGTTGGGAGAGCTCGGAGTGACCCCGGTGATGATCACCGGCGACGCGGAAGCGGTTGCCGCCACCGTCGCCGGCGAGCTCGGTATCGACCGCTACTACGCCCGGGTATTGCCCCAAGACAAGGCCCGCATCGTGCGAGAGCTGAAGGCCGAAGGACCAACTGCCTTCGTTGGTGACGGGATCAACGACGCCCCTGCTCTGCTCGAGGCCGACCTTGGTGTCGCCATCGGGGCCGGCACCAACGTGGCCATCGAGTCCGCCGACCTGGTCCTGGTCGAGGACGACCCGGCCGACGTCGCTCGAGCCCTCACCTTGGCGAGAGCAACCCATCGAAAAATGGTGCAGAACCTTGTCTGGGCCACCGGCTACAACGCCATCGCCATCCCGCTCGCCGCTGGAGTTGCCGTCGGCGTTGGCATCATCGTTAATCCCGCCATCGGAGCCCTATTCATGAGCGCATCCACCATCATTGTCTCCCTCAATGCCGTGGCCCTCCGACGCATCAGATTGGCATAGCCTCCGGCTTCTCATGTGCTCCACCGTTCCCAATGCTTCATCATGGACATCCAAACTCACGCTCGATGGCCTTTGGTCATGGGTGGGCGAGTCCGGAATGAGATGCCCATAGCGTTGCCGATGCCGACAGCTTCAGGTGCCGTTAGGGTCGCCAGTGGGACCTATCGCTTGGAGGGACAGGCATGGAACAGCAAGAACAAGCAGGGGCGTTGTTGGGCAACGCAGCCGGCTATATCGCTACGAGAACCATTCGGATCGGCCTCGATCATGGGCTCTTTGAGCTCATCGCCGAGCAAGGTCCGATCAGTTCCGCTGACCTCGCCGAGGCTGCAGGGATAGACAAACTGTATTCGGAAGTGTGGTGCCGGTCGGCGTTCGCAGCTGGTGTGTTGGAGGGTCACGAAGCGGACGCATATACCTTGGCTCCTCACATTGAAGTGTTGCTTCTCGACAAGGGTTCACCTGGGTACCTTGGGGGTCTGTTCAAAGTGCTGACTGAACCGGAGGTATTCGATACTTTCGCCGACAACTTCGAGTCTGGAGAGCGGATCTGGTGGGACCAGACCAGCCCAAAGTGGATCGCCGCAGTGGGAGAGACTGGCGGAGCCTTCAACACACGGTTCAT
>CAXMPS010000176.1:0-2231 GCA_964194995.1 uncultured Gammaproteobacteria bacterium
TCCCCAGGTAGACATCAACCTTCCCTCGACTGGTGAAAGATACCCTCAACCCAAGGGGCCCTAGCGATTGCTCCGACGAACCCAGCCTGTCTCCCTCAGACCAGCCAGACACCAGCCGCCCATATCGGCACATATGCGCTAGCTGGAAGCGAGGATGAGGGAGCGCATATTGCCGGATATGCGCTGGCAGGAGCGACGAGAAGGGACACGCCGCGGGAGCAGGGGTGCTCCCTCTCGATGTCCTTCGGGCTCCCGATCAATCCCTCGGCTGTGTCCGAGGCCACCGAGGTTCATGTCGACGGGTCGGTGTCTCTTCCGATTTCGAATGCAGGGACTCCCCAGCCGAAGATGACCGAGAGCGATCGGATGCCGAAGATGACCGCGATCGGGATCCACACCACGACGAGTGGTGAGACCGGGAGTTGGAGGAGGACCACGTAGAGGATCGCTCCGGCGAACGCTGCTGAGGCATGGAACTGGCCGTTGGTGAGAATGTCGGGTACTTCGTTGGCCATCAGGTCGCGGATGATGCCGCCACCGACTCCCGCAATCACGCCGACGATGGCTGCGGCAAGGTTGTCGGCACCTGCGGCGAGTGCGACGTTGGTGCCGGTGACGACGAAGAGCGCCATGCCGGCAGCGTCGGAGAGTTGGATGAGGTTGTAGCGCTGCATGACGGCGACTGTCCCGGTCTTGAAGAGTGGGATCGTGGCCAGGGCGGTGAGGGCGCCGACGATGACGAAGGTCGGGTTGTTGATCCAGAAGACGGGGACGTCACCGAGCAGGAGGTCACGTGTGGTGCCGCCACCGACGGCCACGATGCTCCCAAGCACGACGACACCGACGATGTCCATGTGCTTGCGTCCGGCAACGAGCGCCCCTGAGATAGCGAACGCGATGGTGCCGGCGTACTCCATGATCGGTTGGAGGATGCCGAGCGCATCCTGGATGGTTTGGTCAGACGGTGCAGCCTGCGCCAGGGCAAACAGCTCAGTGGCCACGCGGTGTTCCCTTCCGAGATCGGTGGTCCGAGTTCAACGCTCTACCTCAGGACCGGAAGGCGCACGGGTCTTCCTGGATAGACATCTTTGAGGACCTTGGAGTCCTTGACCACGACGGTGCCGTTGACGACGACGTGCGGGATGCCGGTTGCGGGCAAGCCAGCCTGTTGCATTGTGGAGTTGTCGGTGACCGTGTCGGGATCGAAGATCGTGACGTCGGCATCGGCGCCGAGTTGGATGCGGCCCTTGTAGGCCATCTGTGGGACACCGTTCTCTTCCAGGAATTTGGCCACCATGTAGGACATCTTGCTGATGGCGGTCATCAGGGGCATGAGCTTCTTCTCTCGTACGAGGCGCAGCATCTTGGTGCTGGTGCCGGCTTGGCGGGGATGCCGGCGCCGACCATCGCGCCAACCCCGACGAACAGCGCCGACCTGGCCGTCATCGACCCGCTGCCTTTGTCGCCGTTGCTCGTCATGTCGGATCCCCATGGGCTCGATGGTGCGTCGCCTCCGCTTAGATCTTGCCGGTGAGGAAGTCGTAGGCGACGTGGCTGTGGAGCTTGACCCCGTTGATCAGGTTGGGGTCGTTCCAGTAGAAGTGTGGGCTGTGGTTGAACCAGAAGCCGCGGCCATCCTTCTTCGGCTGGAAACCTCCGTCCACCACTTCGACGTCCTGGCCGCCGAGGAGCAGGTAGGCGCCGCCGATCGGGTTGACGAACTCGGAAGCGTCGTCGTAGGCCAGATTCGCAGGACCCTGGATGACCTTGTCGTCACCCATCACTCTCCGCACCGTTGGCAGGATGCGATCGAGCCATTTCGGATCGTTGTTCAATGCCGGCACATGCTGTTTGAACTCCGTCGTTGCGGTCAAGCCATGCGCTTCGGCAATGTGCTTGGCGATGCGGGTCACCCGCTTACGAACGTCGTCGATGATCTCGTCCTGGATGATCCTGATCGTCCCTATCAGTTCAATGTCGTCGCCGATGGTATTGAACCGTCCCTCGTCGACGACCTTGCCAATTGAGATTGTCATCGCATCGGTGGCAGGGACTTGTCGATACACCTGGGCCAGGGCACTGATGATCTCAGCGGCGACCGGCATCGGGTCCTTGCCGTCCCACGGTGTGGAACCGTGCACGCCGGCACCTTTGATCTTGATCGATAGGTAGTCCGATGACGCCAGGGTGTAGTTCGGCGTGTAGAAGACCGTGTCGTCGGGGTACGGAGC
>CAXMPS010000177.1:0-1447 GCA_964194995.1 uncultured Gammaproteobacteria bacterium
CCGGCGAACACCGCCCGACCGGTGGAAGCCACACCAGCCGCAATCATCACTCCCAGCCGGTTATGGGTGAGTCCGATTCGTCAGGTCTTGACAGTCTCTCTACGTGTTTGGTGCTGAACTGACCGTTGCGACACTTCTGAGCAGGTTGGCCTGCCAGTGAACGTTGTCGACCGTCTGGAAAAACTCTGCCAGTAGCTGTTGTGCCACTTCGTCACCCCAACCCTCACCGAGCGACGCATAACTCTCCAAGGACCAACGCGACTCGCCGGAATAATCCCCGAACCCTCCGACCGTCATCCAGGTGCCGATGTAGGTCCATCCGGGTCGTGTGTGCTCCTTGAAGTTCTCCTCGTTCGATGTCAGCCAATCGATGAACTCGTTCTGCTTGCCCTTATCGACAGTGAACCGAAATACGTATTCGAGCAATTCTCCTCCTTCTGTTGCAGCATCGAACCTACTTGGCGACGTTTGGCCAACGCCCACTCAGAGGCGGTGCATAGCCGCACACAACGCCACATATGGGCGGCCTACTCGGGCGAACATAATGATTCTCTTATGTCAATTTGCCGGCGGTTTGTGGATAGTGACTGGGATGGGCCACACCGTGGGGTGGGCAGGCTCTTATAAGGTCACACGGTCCGACCGACGGTCCTGCGTGGTTCGTTTGACTCCCCGCCGCAGAGAAGGCTTGTGCTTCGACTCCTGAGATATGACACTCGGATCAGATGGGGCGGCTCGGCGTTGAGGATGGCGCCCCTGTTGTGAGCTGTGAGCTACTCGCGGATCTCGACCTCGATGCGGTGAACCTCGTTGTTCCCGTAGCCGTGGGCGTTCCACGAGGATTCGAGCGGCTGGGAGTGTCCCGCCTCGTCGGTGGCTTTTACCGCGAGCATGTAAGAGCCCGGTCCCCGGGGCGTCCACAAGAACCGCCACGGGTTGGCTGCATACTGGGACGACGGAGCATCGAGGTCGGCATCTGACCAGGTGTTGCCCCCATCGGGGCTCAATTCGACTCGAGTGATGGCTCCAGAACCCGACCACGCAGTGCCGGCAACGACGAACGGGGCGAGCGGTAGTACCGCACCATGCTCCGGCCGAGCGATCACAGCCTTCACCCTCATCTCGGCCACGGGATGATCCTGCGACGCCCCGGGCTCATCGACGTACCGGTATTCCGCTGGGAAATACCCCGCGAAGGGTGAGGTGACCACCCGGACTTGGGTGAGCCACTTCACCGAAGCCATCCCGTAGACACCGGGCACCACCAAACGAAGCGGAAAGCCGTGATCGGGCGAGAGCGGATCGTCATTCATCGCCCACACCAGCAATGTATTGGACCGGAGGGCTTGCTCCACTGAGATGCTGTAGGCGTACGAGATCACTCGCCCGGGCTCGGCTCGGCCCCGGTCGGCTCCGGTAAAGACAACCTCCATCGCATCGGGCACCA
>CAXMPS010000178.1:0-1320 GCA_964194995.1 uncultured Gammaproteobacteria bacterium
CCGCACATAATGCCTGCGATGTCAGGGGATCGTTGCAACACCTTCGACGAGAGTTGGAGTGTCTCTATGTGGAGGTGTGTGTTGCGACGATTGTCCGAGGCTGAGAAGTCTGAGATCTGGGATCGGTTTGAGGGCGGTGAGTCGCAGCGGTCGATCAGCCGCCGGTTCAAACGTCCGCCGTCAACGATCCGGACTCATCTTGTGTCGGCTGGGTTCCGGAGACCGTTGCCGGATGGAGACTGGGTTTCGCTTCGGTTGTCGTTGACCGAACGGGAGGAGATCTCTCGGGGGTTGGCTGTTGGCGAGTCGATGCGATGTATCTCTTCTCGTCTTGGTCGGGCTCCGTCGACGGTGAGCCGGGAGGTGGCAGCCAACGGTGGCCGACACCGGTATCGAGCAACGACAGCTCATCGGGCGTCTCGACACCGAGCTCGACGTCCTAAACCGGCCAAGCTGGCTTCTGATCACCGGCTCAGGGAGGTGGTGGAGGAGAAGCTCGAGTTGTGGTGGTCGCCTCGTCAGATATCGGATTGGCTGATTGACACATACCCTGAGAACCAGGAGATGCGGGTGTCACACGAAACTATCTACCAGTCGTTGTTTGTTCAGGGGAAAGGCGCTCTGCGTAAGGAGTTGTGGCGTTGTCTCCGTACCGGACGAGCCGTCCGTCGTCCGCAGGGACGTCCGGCGTCGACCAAAGGCCAGATCCGAGACATGGTGATGATCAGTGAGCGGCCCGCCGAGGTCGAGGACCGGGCGGTGCCCGGCCATTGGGAAGGCGACCTCCTAATGGGGAAACGACAGACCGCGATCGGGACCCTGGTGGAACGCTGGTCCCGGTATGTGATGCTGTTCACACTGCCCGACGGCAACACCGCAGAAGCCGTCCGTAACGCTCTCACCGCAACCGTGCAACGGCTCCCTGACCATCTCTGGCAGTCACTCACCTGGGATCAAGGCCGAGAGATGGCCCAACACGTCCAGTTCAGTGTCGACACCGGCATCGACGTCTACTTCTGCGACCCCAACAGTCCCTGGCAGCGGGGCACCAACGAAAACACCAGCGGACTGCTCCGCCAATACTTTCCCAAAGGCACCGACATGGCAAAGCTCATCCAGGAAGACCTCGACCAGGCCGCCTACTCCCTCAACACCCGCCCTCGACAAACCCTCGGAGGGATGACACCATCAGACAAGCTCGCCGAAACGTTGCGATGACCACCTGAAATCGCAGCACTTATGCGTGCCTGCCGAGGGATACATAATGCCGGTTATGGGCGGGCTGCGGCGCAGATCTCGGCATTGCGTAGGAGGGATTCA
>CAXMPS010000179.1:0-2172 GCA_964194995.1 uncultured Gammaproteobacteria bacterium
CCCTCAGGATGTTTTGAATCGGGCGTACGCCTCGATCCTTCGAACCTGGCTCCCGCTTCGACCGAGCCGATGGCCGATCTCTCCGTAGTTCTCGCCCTGGGCCCTCAACCTCAGAACTACCTTTTCGACTGGTCGTAAGCCCACCTTGTCAGACGCTTGGTGATAAGACCGCCCTTGTTTGAACTCGACCATCCTTATGATTCGGTCCACGGTTCCGGGCCTCTTCCCGACCATCACGGCAATCTCGGGGATCGGCACATCATTCCCGTGCAGCCTCAATATCACTCGCTCGATGGGTCTAAGCCGTTCTTTAGCCAATGACTGCATCCTCGCTGTAGGGCTCGATCATGATGCACTCACCGGGGCACTCCTCCGCCGACTCGATGGTGTCCTCGATAAGGGCATCCGGAACTCTGGCCAGTCCACGGGCGCCCTCAGGCCCATGCCCATCACCCTCCTCATCATCGAACACGACTGTGCGACCGAAGTACTTCGACTCTTCCTTGACCACCCAAAGTCCGTCGTCCCGACCGACGAACACGTCGGGAGTGATCTCCTCACAAATTCCGTCGCCGGTGCAGAGGTCCCGGTCTATCCAGACCATCAGCTTGGTCTTGTCGGCCACTATCCGTCACCTCGTTCTGTCTGACCGTCGATGCAACCATATCCGATGCCGGTGCCTGATCCCCAAAATCACTTTGAAGTCCGAGGGAGCGAGCTGACATTGACGCCGCTCAGAACCGGTGCGTTTTCTGGGTGGCCCTGTGCCTCTATAGGTTGAAGGCGTCGGCCAGATGACGCCAGCGGTCGATCGTGATATCGAGATCGTTGTTCGCTACAAGAACCTGGATGCAAACGTGGTCGGCGCCGGCGTCAAGATGTTGTTGAATCCGATCAACCGTGACGTCTATGTCACCGCAAGCGACGATCCCATCGACTAGCCGGTCTGTCACGTCGTCGATGTCGGTTTGCGTGAACCCAAAACGCAACAGATTGTTGGTGTAGTTGGGCAGTCTGAGGTAGCGAGCCATATTCTCTCTGGCGACGCTCCGGGCCTCGTCGAGGTCGCTGTCGATTACCACCATTTGTTCCGGAGCTAGAAGTGGACCCTGCCCAAGAATGTCACGCGCCATCGCCGTGTGTTCAGGAGGGGTGAAGTATGGGTGGGCACCGTCTGCGGCTTCGGCGCTCAGTTTCAGCATCCGCGGCCCAAGGGCAGCAAGCACTGTTGGGGGCTTGGTTGCAGGCTCCACTGCGGTATAGGGAGCCTCTGTCATGGCTTTCAGGTAGGCCACCATGTCTGAGTAAGGAGTTCGGTATTCGAGCTTGCGGATTCCCTCCACGGAAGAGGCATGAGCCACTCCCAAACCGAGCAGGAATCGGCCTTCGTGGGCCTCGAACAGCGTCTTCTGCGCCGCTGCGGCTGTTACCGGATGCCGCGCATAGATCTGTGCGATGCCAGTAGCCACGACCAGCCGAGATGTGGCATCCAATAGGACACTCGAAGAGACCAAAGCATCACGACCAGTCGACTCGGGCCGCCACAGCGTCGGCCACCCCATCTCCTCGATCTCCTGAGCCAACTCGCGCACGCGTGGTGTCGGATGCTCATCAAGAAGAAACGTCCAGAGTCCGACACGACCGATGTCCATCATCGAAGCAGCCTATCCGGCCAGGCATTCCATCGCGAGGCGCGGCACACAAGGGAAACTACCTGACGCCGGTCTGCGTTGCCGAGGGCCGGGATATGAGCGGCCGAGGTTCGTCAGGCGTGCGCTCGGGGCCGCAGCCGCCAGATGAGGATCGCAGCTGCCATCGAGATGAGAGCCGCGGTAAGAGCTACCGGGGTGCGGATCGAACGAGCAACAGCGAGGTCGCCTTCGAGCGCCGACATCACCCGCCATTCGAGATCGAGTGGAGCTTCAATCTCCTCATGTGACAGAGATGTCATCTCCCGCGCGGTGCGGACCATCGCCGCATGCCGAGCTTGGCACTTCAAACAGGCAGCCGCGTGGCCACGGAAAGGTCGGGCCACCGGCGTCCCGTCAACTGCGCTATTGGCGACGAACGGGGCTGCCATCTCACACCTCACGCTCATGCGGACTCCTCCAGATCTCTGGCCATCCGCGCCCTGGCACGATGAAGCCGCACTTTGGCCGCAGTGACTGTGAT
>CAXMPS010000180.1:0-3603 GCA_964194995.1 uncultured Gammaproteobacteria bacterium
GAAGTCGAGGGTCTCTTCCCCTGGTATCCCGAACACATGCTCCACACCTTCTGCCTCGAGACACTCGACGAACACGTCTGCCGCGGTCCGCTTTCTCACCCTTACCTCCAACTGTCTTGAGCGAAGTTACCCCGAACCAAACCCGAGGGCTTCAATCATGCGAGTCGCGTCAGCGCTGGTGCCGCCCCGAGGGGTGGGGTGGCTCCGGCGGATCAACCCACCCCCACCATTGCCGGCGACGCAGCAATCGGTTTCGTCGAACGCCTCATCGACGCAGTAAACCGAAACGACTTCGATACCTACGTCAGCTTGCTGGGCGACGACAAGGTCGTTCTGGACGGCATGTCCCGCGCCGAGATGGCCTTCAACCACGCTCTCGGGGGAAGGTGGGTGCTCAACACCTGTCGGGCCGTCGCCACGTCCTTCGTTGAAGGCACCGCGGTGACCTGCGACGCCAGCTCGCAAAGCATCGAACGCGAGGCATTTGGCGTGCCGCCGCAGGATTACACCTGGTGGTTCCGGATCGCACCGAATGGCGAGGTGGCGTGGATGGAAGGCGACCGCTCGGCGACCTCACAGCCCGGCTTTGATGTGTGGGGAGATCTGGACGAACCATGGGAAACATTCTGGGAGTGGGCCCTAGCCCAGCTCTTGGAAGACATCGAATCCCAGTTCGGCACTGTCGATGATCTCGACACTGTCGATCTCGACCCGGCGACGGCCCGCGTATCGATCCCTGTAGTGTGACCGGGTTATGGGATGCTCCTTTCCAATCCACAGGAGAGTGCAGCGACTGGGTGCTCGAGCAGCTCGAGATGTACGAAGGCTGACACACAGAAAAACACGCGCCCGACCATATGCCGGGCGGCACGTTGCTCAACGATTCCGGTCAGCACTGACGATGGTGACCTGGGCCCAACCGCACAGATCACCACACTCGGACGCGAGATATGGCACTACCGACCCGCGCTGGAACCGGCATTCGGAGCGGCCACGGACCTCCGTTCAGCAACGAATGAAGCTCAACCATCGCAACGGACGCCGGGTTCGGAACCAGCAGAGGTCAGGAGTTCAGTCTGTCGAAGGAGTTTGGCGCCCACCTTCGCTGGAATCCTCGACGGCGGTCAAGTGATCAACGACGGCGTCTGCAACGTCGCCTAGCACCTTCAGTTGATCGGGATCCAAAAGGTCGATCATGTGCTTCCTGACCGCCGCCATGTGACCCGGAGTCGCGGCGGCAATCGCTCTCAACCCGGGCTTGGTCAGCACCACAACCGCCCCGCGGCCATCTTCGTCTACCTGCTCGCGGGCGACCAACCCACGCCGCTCCATCCGGGTGATCTGGTGCGACAGCCGGCTTTGTGACCATTGCATTCGCTCTGCAAGGCCGCTCACGCGCCAGCGCCGATCTTCGGCCTCTGCGAGATTAGACAGCACGGTGTAGTCCGCCATCGACAGCTCTGAATCCTCGGCTAGGTCGTGTGCTAGGCGCGACTCAAGCAGGGTTAGGAGCCGCCTGTAGCCCCGCCAGGCCCGCTCCTCGGTTGCATCAAGCCATCGGGAAGTCATGCCGCCATCCTATCTCATAGTTATTGACATGTCATCTATCCATCTATATGATGTGTCAAATACTTTCCGGAGACAGACAAGATTACCGCTACCAACCAGTCCCACACGGGAGTGAGACGACCCATGTACCACATCGCAGAGGCTCACGTCAGGGCCTATCAACTCCCTACTCGGCCAGACACTCTGCCAGATCTCATTTCGACGGGAGCCACTTACCGACACTCGCCATATCCCGATACGCGAGCTCGTTCATCGAGGAGGAGGACACCATCATGTCAACGACATCACGCATTCAGGTCATAGAGTCACACGAGGTCCACGTGCTGGCGATTGCCGGCAGTCTGAGGCGCAGATCTCATAATCGCGCGTTGCTAGAGGCAGCGGCGCAGCTCGCTCCCGAGGGGATGACCATCTCCGTCTATGGCGCCTTGGGAGCGGTGCCCCTCTTCAACGAAGACGTGGCAAATGGATCACACACTCCGTCTGGCGTGGCTCAGCTCCGCGCGTCGTTGTCTCGATGCGACGGTCTACTCATAGCCACACCCGAGTACAACCAAGCTGTGCCAGGGGTCCTCAAGAATGTAATCGATTGGCTGTCTCTCTCCGAAGCAGACCAGGGGCTGGAGGGCCGGCCAGTCGCCGTTACCGGGGTGACTACCGGTCCGTGGGGCACTCGCCTTGCGCAAACAATGCTGCGGCAAATGCTGGCGTCGACACAGGCGACCGTACTCCCCCAACCCACCTTGTACCTTCGGGACGCCGAATCGCTATTCGACGAAACCGGGAGGCTCATCGACGTCAAGACACGGCACCGTCTCGCCGAAATGGTCGCCGCGTTCGACCAGTGGATACGCCTCCTCAAGCACCCTGCGCATCGAACGAGATCTGACTATGCAGACCCGATCCTGGCGACGCACACGCTTGATCTGGCCGTGCAGTGACGTGTCGACGGTGATGCTGGTCGGTCCGAAAGGGACGCGGCTACGCCGGATGGCTTTGCTGTACGGGGGCCTGGTTCTCGGGGGTGTCGGCCTCGCCATGTTCGTCGTGGCCGATCTCGGTCTGGATGCTTGGAATGTGTTGCATCAGGGCATCTCCAAAGCGGCCGGTATGAGCCTCGGGAAAGTCGTAATTGTGATGAGTGTCGCGGTGCTGATCTTGTGGGCGCCACTTCGTCAAAAGGCCGGGGTTAGGGACGCTATCAGATGTCGTCGTTGTGGGTCTGGTCATCGATGCGACCCTAGCAATCATGCCGCGGCCGAACGGGCTGGCGCTCCGCGTCGGGTTCCTCGTCTCAGCAGTGATTCTGAACGGGCTCGCCACGAGCATGTACATCGGAGCCGGGCTCGGACCGGGACCTCGAGACGGCCTGATGACCGGTCTAGCTGCGCGCGGCTGGTCGCTGCGTCTTGTGCGCACCTCAATCGACGTGTCGGTGCTCGCTGCGGGCTGGATGCTCGGCGGAACGGTCGGGATCGGAACCCTCGCCTCGGCGCTGAGTATTGGTCCCTTGGTTCACTATTTCCTACCCCGCTTCACCATTGCCACACCAGCGGCAACGAAGGCCCCCCGTCAACGAGAACGCGGGCTTCGACACGCTGGCAGCGATGCACTGGGTCAAGGTGACACGATGGTCACCGCCAACCCACCGTACACAGCGTTGATCATCGGACGGAACGAATGCGGATGAACCACGTAACTGTGCCAGCAACGGATGTTGCTACGTCGGTGGACTTCTATACAGGTCTGGGATTGACCCAGATCGTTGCCGGAGGTGACGCATACGCACGATTTGGGTGTCCAGACGGAGACTCCACATTTTCCAAACATCAAGTGGACCACGTGATGGAAGGCAGCCGAGTCGTCGTCTATTTCGAATGCGATGACCTCGACTGAGGGGTGGAAGTCCTCACAGAGCTCGGTATCGAGTCTTGTCGGCTGCGGCGGACATGAGGTGGCTCTGGCGCGAGGCCAGAATGCGAGCACCAACACCAGCCGACACACCCATGACCCCCGGACCAACTACTGGGGCCC
>CAXMPS010000181.1:0-4122 GCA_964194995.1 uncultured Gammaproteobacteria bacterium
TCGAAGAGAACATGAAGCATCTCGAGAACCTCGGCGATCCGACAACCTACAACCACTACAACACCGGATGGGCATGGGCTCTCGACACTCCTTTCCCGTATTGGAAGAGATTCTCCGGCTATGAGGGCGGCACAGCCGACATCTGTCTCATCTCATGGCCTGCAGGTATCGAGGCCAGGGATGAGGTCCGCCATCAATACACCCATGCCGTCGACATCGTGCCCACGTTGTACGACCTGCTTGGCGTGACACCTCCTCCCGTGCTGAAGGGCTATACCCAGAGTCCGATCGAAGGTGAGAGCATCGTCGACTCGCTTACGAATCCGAATGCACCCGAACGGGAGACTCAGTTCTATTCGATGCTCGGACAGAGGGCGATCTACCACAAGGGGTGGTTGGCCAACACGGCGCACCCACCGCTCTCAGGATGGTCAGGGTTCGATAAAGACGTGTGGGAGCTCTATCACCTCGCCGAGGACCGGACCCAATCGAGCAACCTGGCCGCGACGCATCCGGAGAAGCTCGAAGAGCTCAAGGGCCTCTGGTTCTTCAACGCGGGCAAGTACAACGGTCTGCCACTCGACGACCGCTCAGCAGCGGAGATCTTCGCATCTGAACGGCCCCAACCCAGCAAGCCCCGAAACCGATACGTCTACTACCCCAACAGTGCCGACGTGCCGGAATCAGTGGCTGTGAACGTTCGGAGGCGCTCGTTCACCATCGCGGCCGGCGCCACGATCGACAAAGGCGCCGAGGGCGTCCTATTCGCTCATGGCGGGGCCGGAGGAGGCCATGTGCTCTATGTCCAGGACGGCCACCTCCACTACATGTACAACTGGCTCGCCGAGGAGCACCAGAAAATCACCTCAGACCGCTCGATAGAGACTGGGAAGCACCTTTTCGTTGCCGAATTCGCCAAGACTGGCGATGATCCCGCTACCGGCAGCGCCTTGGGCACACTGTCCCTGTACATAGACACCGAACCGGTGGGAAAAGCCGAGATCCGAACCCAGCCAGGTTTTTTCGCCCTGAGCGGAGACGGCCTGAGCGTCGGGCGGGATTCGGCATCCCCCATCTCACCGGACTACACGGCACCCTTCGAGTTCACGGGTGGTGAGATCGAACGGGTGGTCATCGACGTGAGTGGCGACGACTATGTGGATCACGAGAAGGAGGCCATCGCCTGGCTGATGCGCGACTGATTGCAGTTCCATCCGCGGGCGCCTCATCCACGCCCACGGAAGAACCTCAGTACTAACCCCCCGGTGCCGAACTTGCCCGGTTTCCGAAGTGTTCTCCCGGGTTACAGCCTCTCAACGAGCCCTTTTCGCGTAGCGGGCATTTCACTGTCGCCACTATCGGGTGTGTTGACAGCCAGGACCTGGTGTATCGAAGCTCTGTTGGCTGTGAAATTAAGCGCTGAAGCGGCCATGTAAAGCCGCCAGACGCGGGCCCGGCCGGGTCCAGCCGACGCGACTGCGTCCGACCAAGAACCTTCGAGATTCGCCAACCAGTGGCGGAGAGTCTTGGCGTAGTGCTCTCTGATCGACTCCACGTCTCTCACCTCCAAGCCGAGGTCCTGCATCCGGGCGACGACCCGGCCGACTTCATGAAGTTCGCCATCGGGGAACACGTATCGAGCTATGAATGATCGTTTGGGCATGGCGCCAGAGCCGGAAGGTCGGGAGATGGCATGGTTGAGGAAGCGGCCACCAGGAATCAGCACTTCTCTAATACTGGTGAAATAGTCTTCGAGCCTCGACAACCCAACATGTTCGAACATCCCAATGCTCGACACCGCGTCATAGGGCCCGTCGCCGACGTCGCGGTAATCCTGATAGCGGATCTCGACACGATCAGCGAGACCGGCTTGGGTAACACGTTCCCGCGCCAGTTCTACCTGCGCTCGGGACAGGGTTACTCCCACGACGTGGGCCCCGTACTGAGAGGCGGCGTGAATTGCCATGCTTCCCCAACCACAGCCAACATCGAGCAAACGCATTCCTGGTGCGAGACCGAGCTTGCGGCAGATCAGATCGTGCTTCGAGCTCTGAGCTTCGTCCAGGCTCGTATTGTCGGTGTCGAAATAGCCGCACGAATATGTCATCGTCTCTCCGAGGAACAGCCGGTAGAAATCGTTGCCAACGTCGTAATGGTGTGCGATCGCGGCTGCGTCACGATCCTTGGAGTGAACACCACCGCGGACGCGGGCCTCCTCGGGTGGAGGTGCCGGAGGAAGCCCGAGAACCCCAAGTTTGCGGGCTGTCCGGATCAGTGTTGGCAAGTCTCGGGCGCGAAGTCTCTGCCGGACCACGTCGGGAGAATCCCCTGCCATGTCTTGAGCCGCCGAAAGGGCTTCGAGGATGGAACCCTCGAAATCGATCTCTCCGGCCACATACGCCCTGCCAAGGCCAAGCTCACCCGGAGCCCAGAGGATGCGGCGAACGGCCTCCGGCGATTTGACCACAATCACGTTCTCTCCCGGTGTGCCCAGAACAGAGCCATCCCAAAACTTGATAGGCACAGGTCCCGCATCATTCAAGAGCGCGGTCACCAGCGGCTTCACGATCTGAGCGACAGTGTTTGTCATCGCCACCATGCGAACTCAGATTCTAGGTTTCTGATTCCGGGTTCTCGGCGGTGCGCGCCCTAGCCGGGAGAAGGCTCCAACGGGAGATCGAGCGAAAGGGTCGTCACAGGGTCCGCCCGTGAACGTGGAAGCATTGTCTGCTCGCCGGGATGTCAACGTATCAGATCAGCCGCGGACAAACTGCGGGTGTGGGCAGCGTCACTCGTCTCTATCCGACCTGTTATCAAGTGACTGGTCTAGCTCCCTTTTCACCGCGTCTGCCAAGCCTTCTGCGTTGGCGACGATCGCATCGATGCCGTCGGGCTCTAGAGGGGTGTCTTCCGCCTTACGGCCGAGACCTCCGAACTTGCGTTCGAAAAATCCAAGCACGCCGTCAGCGGTCCTCTCAGCGAAGCCTTCGACACGACGTTCGAAATCCTCTTCCCAACGTTGATGACGGGCTGTGCCTTCTCCGCTGGAAGGGGGCTTGCGACCTTCGTCAGGCGGGCCTGCGGTGGGCGAGTGCTCCACGCCTGAGATGTCGAGCTCGTAGATGCGCTCAGGCTCGTCGATATCCTTGAGATGGCGTTCCCCCAGCGGGAACAACGAAACGCCGTCAGGCAACGTCGACGCCACCAGGGCGCGTGTCGTTTCAGAAAGAAGCACCTGGCCACCCCGGCATGAGCCGCACAGTCTGGCCGCCCGTACTACGTCGAGCCCTAGATACCCCTCTTCGCCGATTGTTGGCTCGCCAGTGTGGAGACCTACCCGAACCCACACCCGCGCCTCCTCCGGCCACCCGTGCTCGAAGTGAGACCGTTGCAGTTCCGTTGATGCCGCCGCAGCATCCCGAGCTCGAACGAATGCATAAAAGAAGGAATCTCCCTGAGTATCGATTTCGACTCCGCCATGTCCAGCGAACGCCTCCCTCAACAAACGGCGATGTGTCGATAGAACACTCCCATATCCGTCGCCCAGCCGCTTCAGAAGAGTCGTCGAACCCTCAACGTCCGTGAAAGCAAACGTGACAGTTCCACGCGGCAGTTGAGACATGGTCCAATCCTACGCCCACAACAGATACCGGCCCGAGCCATCATCGACCGCACCCAAGTCGCGATCATGGACGGCGCAGAATGGCACCTGACCCCCAGTTGATTCCGATTATCGGCGCTCGAAAACACAAGCTGTGCAGTTTCTCTCTGGCGGGATACTTCACGAATAACCACTCCGGATGGCTTACATCCGGTGGGCATCTGAGGACCCATTTCTCGGGTTCGTTCCTGCGACTGAAAGCAGATGTCAATCTCAAGCCGTCGTCTGATTGACCAGATATATCGGCCTTGAGCTTCCCCGACCGTTTCCAAAATGACTGACATCATTTCTCGAGATCAGCCGAGCTGTCGTAGCGCCGGGCCATAGGCCCGGATGAACGATCCGACGCCAGCAACAGCGTCCGCGTACTGCTCGCAGAGGACGACAAGATAAGCCAGCTTTTCGTTTTTGATGCCCTTTCGGCAGCCGGATTCGAAGTGGCAATAGCGGACAACGGCCGC
>CAXMPS010000182.1:0-5964 GCA_964194995.1 uncultured Gammaproteobacteria bacterium
TGCATTGTCCGCTATGACAGCGTCGTCGATATCGCCGAGAGGCTTCGGGCCGTCACGCCGCCTGCCATCGAGAAGTTCGCCTTCGCCAATTCCGGTGCGGAGGCAGCAGAAGCCACGGTGAAGCTGGCCAAGCACATCACGGGACGCCAGGGCGTGATCACCTTCCGCGGGGCATTTCACGGCCGCACCATGGGGTCGGTGGCTTACACCACTTCCAACGCCAAGTACCGGGACGGTTACCACCCCGTACTCGGATCGGTTTTCGTCGCCCCCTACCCGCATCCCTATCGCTGGGGCATGAGCAAGGACCAGGCAGTCGAACTATCCCTCAACGAGCTGCGTTTGATGTTCAAGCACATCGTCACCCCAAAAAACATCGCCGCGTTCCTCGTTGAGCCGGTCCAGGGCGAGGGTGGGTACTACCCGGCACCGCCGGCCTTCCTCGACGCCTTGAGGTCGCTGGCCGACGAGCATGGGATCAAGCTGATCTACGACGAAGTACAGAGTGGATTCGGCCGAACCGCTGAGTGGTTCGCCGCTGATCACTACGACGCCAAACCGGACATCATGGCCATGGGAAAGGGCATAGCCAATGGCCTGCCCCTGTCAGCGTATGGGGCGTCACGGAAGACCATTGATGCATGGCCAGTCGGCGCTCACGGAACGACTTTTGGAGGGAACCCAGTTTCGACGGCTGCCGCAGTGGCGGTGGTCGACACCATGGATGGCCTTCTCCCTCACGCCCGCGACCTTTCCAAGCACTCGTTCGAGCGGCTGGACGATATGGCAGAGCGACACCCAACGATTGGTGACGTGCGGGGCCTCGGCTTGATGATTGGTGCCGAGTTCGTCTCAGATCGAAAGAACAGAACTCCCGACGCCGAGGCATTCCGGCATGTCCGGGCCTATGCCGCCGAGCGTGATCTGATCATCATCTCGTGTGGACCTGACGGGAACATATTGCGTTTCATCCCTCCGCTGGTGACCACGCGCGAGGAACTGGACTGGGCTCTGGACCTCGTCGACGAAGGCCTCACCAGTTGGGAGACCCGCTAAACCAGGTTTGCAACCTCGAGCGGTTTGACGCTCTCTGAGCCGTTCTGGGCGGATTTTTTCTGTACCCCCCAATACGAACCCGCCCAGAAGGGAGGATTAGCCAGCCACCACCGGCACGTTCTCCATCGCGGCGGCGATCCGCTCGGCGGGGTACTCGTAGTCGATCAGCTCGCCCGCGAAATATGCCTGGTAGGCCGCCATGTCGAAATGGCCGTGTCCGGAGAGGTTGAAGACGATCACCTTCTCCTCGCCATTCTCCTTGGCCTTCTCCGCTTCGATCATGGCCGAAGCCACCGCGTGGGTCGGCTCGGGGCCGGGGATGATCCCCTCCGCACGAGCGAACTGAACCGCCTTAGTGAAGGTTTCGGTCTGGTGAAGCGACTCTGCCTCGATGATTCCCTCCTCAGCCAGCAACGAGACCAGCGGGGCCATCCCGTGATATCTAAGACCTCCGGCATGAATCGGATCTGGAACAAAATCATGGCCGAGCGTGTGCATCTTGAACAGAGGAGTGGTCCCGGCGGTGTCCCCAAAGTCATACCGGTAGCTGCCTCTGGTAATCGAAGGGGCAGCAGCCGGCTCGACCGCCCGGATGACAGGGTCCATCTTCCCGGCAAGCTTCTCGCGGACAAACGGGAAACTGAATCCTGAGAAATTCGAGCCGCCGCCTGCGCACCCGATGATCACGTCCGGAGTTTCGTCGACCAGAGCAAGCTGTTTCAACGCTTCTTCCCCGACCACGGTCTGATGCATCAGCACGTGATTGAGAACCGATCCGAGGGAGTAATTGACGTCGTCGTGGGTCGCCGCGACCTCAACGGCCTCGGAGATGGCAATCCCCAAACTCCCGGGCGTGTCCGGATCCATTTCGAGGATCTTTCGCCCGGCTTCGGTTCTATCGGAAGGCGACGGGTAGATCGTCGCCCCGTAGGCCTCGATCATTGCCCTCCGAGATGGCTTCTGGTCATACGAGGCCCGCACCTGATAGACCTCGCACTCGAGACCGAAAATGGAGCATGCGAAAGCCAGGGCTGATCCCCACTGGCCGGCGCCGGTCTCAGTGGCCAACTTCGGGACCCCCGCCTTGGCGTTGTAATACGCCTGCGGCACTGCGGTATTCGGCTTGTGCGAGCCGACCGGCGACACCCCTTCATACTTGTAGTAGATCCGAGCCGGACCACCGATCGATTCCTCCAACCGGTTGGCGCGGTAGAGAGGCGAAGGGCGCCACAGCCGATAAACCTCGCGAATTTCCTCGGGGATCTCGACGAACCGCTCATCGGAGACCTCCTGAAGGATCAAGTCCATCGGAAATAGCGGGGCAAGGTCTTCGGGCCCGGCAGGTTGATGGGTCCCCGGGTGAAGTGGCGGGTGTGGCGGTACGGGGAGGTCAGGGACGATGTTGTACCAATGAGTCGGGAGTTCGGATTCGGGGAGCGTGATCTTGGTAGGCATGATCGTTGCAACCTACACGCCCTGACTCGCGGTATGTTCACGTCAGGGTTTGAAATGAGGTTCATGAGTCGATATCGAGAATTGAGCCGGCGGATGGCCGTCATCGAGTTGGGGAAAGCCGGCCTGGCGGTCGTGGTTCTTGGCGCGGCCTGCTCAACCGGCGACGAGAGCTCGGCGGAGACGACGTCGTCAACAACAAAGACACCGACGTCGACATCGCGAACAACCGCTCCTACGACGACAACTCCGACGAGTGGCGCCGACTTCAAACGAGTCAACCTCGACTTTGTGTCCGCCTACATCCTGTACCGGGCGGGCGAAGCCGTCCTCGTCGACACTGGCGTGGCCGGAAGCGCCGGCTCGATCGCACTGGCTCTGACGGAGATCAACCTCAGCTGGGATGCGGTCGGTCAGGTCATCCTCACTCACAAGCATCCCGACCACATCGGGAGCGTCGCCGAGGTGATCGGTCAGGCCGGTGGCGCCACCGTTTATGCAGGAGCACCCGATATCCCGGCCATAGACGTCGCGGTTCCGGTAACAGCCGTGGGCGACGGCGATCGGGTGTTCGACCTCGACATCATCGAGTCGCCGGGTCATACGGCCGGTCACCTCTCGGTGCTGGACTCCATATCGGGCGTTCTCGTCACAGGTGACGCGCTCAACGGTCTGGACGGTGGAGTTGTCGGGGCCAACCCGGGGTTCAGCGAGGACATGACCGCCGCCGACTCCACAGTGTCGAAGCTCGCCCAGTTTGACTACGAGGTTGCCCTCTTCGGACACGGCGAACCGCTCCTCGAGGGGGCGTCAACCGCTGTGGGAGAGCTTGCCGCGAGCCTCTAAAAGTCAGTCCCCGACTCGCCCGTGGTCCGGATCAAGAGATTCAACGCAAGCCTCCCGATTGGACACAAGAGGCTCCGTACGAGCTATTCCTCCGACCCGCTACCGGCCATGTCGGCGATCTCTTGGACGATGTCGGCGTTGGCAAGAGTGGTGACATCGCCTAACTGTCGATTCTCAGAGATGTCTTGGAGCAGACGTCTCATGATCTTCCCCGACCTGGTCTTGGGCAAGTCGTTGGTGAGCACGATAGATGCGGGCTTCGCAATCGGGCCCAGGGTGGTCGCGACATGATCTCGCAACTCGCTCAGCAGCGCCTCGTCTCCTTCAACCGACGCTCGAAGAGTCACGAAGGCAGCGATTGCTTGCCCGGTCAGCTCGTCCTTTCGACCCACTACGGCGGCCTCAGCGACAGAGGGATGCGACACGAGGGCTGACTCCACTTCCGTTGTGGAGATGTTGTGCCCGGCCACAAGCATGATGTCGTCGACACGGCCGAGCAGCCAGTAATACCCGTCGTCATCCCGCTTGCACCCGTCGCCCGGAAAGTAGCTGCCCGGAAAACGAGTCCAGTAAGTGTCGACATAGCGCTGGTCGTCCCCATAGATCGTCCGGGCCATCGACGGCCAGGGCTTGGTGATGGTGAGGAACCCTCCTCCGCCCAGCGGAACCGAGCGGCCCTCCTCGTCAACAACATCTGCTGCGATCCCGGGGAATGGCAGGGTCGCCGAACCGGGCTTCGTCGCAATGGCGCCGGGAAGGGGCGTGATCATTATCGATCCTGTCTCGGTCTGCCACCAGGTGTCGACGATCGGGCAGTTCTCACTCCCGATGTTGTGGTGATACCAAATCCAGGCTTCCGGGTTGATCGGCTCGCCAACACTGCCGAGCAGTCGAAGCGACGAAAGGTCGTGCTTCTCTACATGTTCATCCCCCCACTTCATAAACGTACGAATAGCAGTGGGAGCGGTGTAGAAAATGGTGACCTTGTAGTCCTCGATGATCTGCCAGAGACGAGAGAAATCTGGAAAGTTCGGTGCGCCCTCGTACATGACACCAGTCGTTCGGTTGGCGAGGGGCCCGTAAACGATATAGCTGTGCCCGGTTACCCACCCGATGTCGGCGGCACACCAGTAGACGTCCGAATCGGGCTTGATGTCGAATACATAGGAGTGGGTCGTGACGACGCTGGTCAGATATCCGCCCTGGGTATGGACGATGCCCTTTGGCTTCCCCGTCGTCCCCGACGTATAGAGGATGTAGAGCGGATCCTCCGCGTTCAGAGCCACCGGATCGCACTGAGCAGACTGGCCCTCGACTAGATCGTGCCACCAGATATCCCGCCCGTCCTTCATCGCCACGCCGTGATCCGTCCTTCGCACCACAACCACATGCTGGACGCCAGGCGTCTGAACAACCGAGAGATCGGTGTTGGCTTTCAGCGGGACAACCTTCCCTGCACGCCAGGCGCCATCCTGGGTTATCACGATCCGGCAGTCAGAGTCGAGGATCCTGCTGGCCAACGCTTCAGATGAAAACCCGCCGAAAACCACCGAGTGGACCAGGCCGAGACGGGCGCACGCGAGCATCGCTACAGGGAGCTCTGGGATCATTCCCATGTAAATCGCAACCCGATCGCCCTTCTCGAGCCCAAGGCTCTTCAACCCATTGGCAAACCTTCCTACTTCGGCGTGTAGGTCCGTATAGGTGAGGCTGCGGGTATCTCCTGGCTCACCCACCCAGTGGTAGGCGACCTGGTCGCCATGGGACTCGAGGTGTCGATCAAGGCAGTTGTAGGAGAGATTCAACTCCCCATCTGAGAACCACTTGAAGAATGGGGGATTGGAATCATCCAGAACCTGGGTCGGCTCTTTGTACCAAGAGACCCGTTCCAGAGCCTGCTCATGCCAGAAACCCTGGTAGTCGGCTTCGCCATTTTCGTGAATTCCGGGCTGAGCGTTGGCCTGTGCCGTGAATTCGGGCGACGGCTCGAACTTGCGATCCTCGCGAAGCAGGTTCTCGAGAGCCTGGGACATCGTGCTATTCCTCCTCAGAAATCTGGAGGTCGGAACCTACCAGCGACCTCGCTCGCCACCACGTGACAATGGCGATCAAGGCAGCAGCCCAGATGACAAAGTCGCCGTAGCGGGCGTAGGGAGAGGCCTCCCGTGAGGCGACCGCGCCTTCCAGTAGCTCGATCGTGCCCAATCCGGACACCGGGTCTCGCAGCTCTCCTTTGTGGGAAATGAAGACCGACCTGCCGGTAACCGCGCTGTGAATGACGTCGATTCCGAGCTCCGTGGCTCGCATCCGGGTCATCCCTATGAATTGGTCAGAGGCAGGGGTTGTCCCATATGAGCTCTCATTGGTGGCGACGACGATCAAACCGGCGCCTTCCTGAACGTGTTGACGGGCGTAACGGGAGAACCCACCTTCGAATGAGATCACGGAACCAACCGAGAAACCGTCGAGATCGAACACCACCGGCCCATCACCGGGGATCATGTCCCTCGGCACCTGATCCAGCGCCGGTATCCAGTCGAAAAGGGGGCGAAACGGGATGTACTCACCAAACGGCACCGCGTGTTGCTTCCTGTACTCACCGACGATCTC
>CAXMPS010000183.1:0-1376 GCA_964194995.1 uncultured Gammaproteobacteria bacterium
TCGACGTGGACGGCAAGGGTCTCACCGAACAGTGAGCTGACCTCCGGCGAGGTGAGAAAGTCACCTGTCTTCTCGGATCGCAACTTGCCCGATCCAAAGAATCCGTCCTCAGGGTCATAGAGAGCTATCTCCATGAAGTACTCGAACGGTATGGGGCCTTTTGCCGAGATCTTCTCTCGGATGCGTTCCATTACTGACATCGCCTACCGTCGGAGTATGAAATACGGAGTCTTCATCTTCCCGACCGATACAGCAATTCGACCCGACGACCTAGCGAGGGAGGTAGAGGCCCGGGGCTTCGACTCGTTGTGGTTTCCCGAGCACTCGCATATCCCGTCGTCGCGTATCACCCCTTGGGGCGGACAGAAAGATGCTCCGCCTCTTCCTGAGCAGTACTGGCGGTCAAACGATGCGTTCATTGCACTGGCATACGCCGCCGCAGTCACTGAGACGTTGAAGCTCGGCACCGGAATCAGCTTGGTGTCGCAGCGGGATCCGATCTGGACCGCCAAGGAGGTGGCCACCCTGGATCACCTCTCGGGCGGGCGAGTTCTGTTTGGCATCGGCTACGGCTGGAACAAAGAGGAGATGGCTCAACATGGCACGGCCTATGACGATCGTCGAGCACTTCTCCGGGAGAATATGCTGCTGATTAAGGCCCTGTGGACCCAAGACGAGGCGTCGTTCGACGGAGAGCTGATGTCCTTGGAACCCTCGTGGGCGTGGCCCAAGCCGGCACAGAAGCCGCACCCGCCGATCATCATGGGCGCCGGAGCAGGACCAAAGACTGTGGCGGATATGGTCGAGTTCTGTGACGGCTGGCTCCCGCTGGCTACCCGCCACGACATCGTCGACCAGGTGGCCCGGGTGCGAAAAGCAGTGGCGGACGCCGGCCGCGACCCGGAGGCCTTCGAGATCACCGCCTACTCCGCCAAGGTCGACTCCCTAAAGGTCCTCGAGAAGGCCGGGGTCGACCGTGCGGTGTTCACCCTCCCTCCTCTTGGCCCAGACGTCGTCATCCCCCGCCTCGACAAACTCGCCGCGGCAGCGGGTCTCGCCTAGGCCCCTCGAACGAGGAAGGGGGCCCACGGAGGGGCCCCCTTCCTGCGATTGGATGAGGTGGGACTTAGAAGTCCATGCCTCCACCGCCCTCGTGTCCGTGACCACCGGCCGGCATGGCCGGGGTGTCCTCGGGCTTCTCCACCACAAGGGCCTCGGTTGTCAGAAGCAGCGCCGCGATCGACGCTGCGTTCTGGATTGTCGAACGAGTCACTTTCGCCGGGTCTGGAATGCCGGCAGCGATCAGATCCTCGTACTCGCCAGTTGCAGCGTTGAAGCCATACGGGCCTTCACCACTGCGCACCTTTTCGACGACG
>CAXMPS010000184.1:0-4002 GCA_964194995.1 uncultured Gammaproteobacteria bacterium
GTAGCGGTCGGTGGCGATCACCGCCGCGATCTCCTGGCCCTGGAACCGGACCTTGTCGGTGGCGAGGACAGCCTGGGTGTCCCCCGATAGGGTCGGCATCCACGCGAGGTTGTAACCAGCCAGCAGCTCTCCAGTTACGACGGCGATTACGCCTTCGACGGCCTCGGCCGCCGAGGTGTCGATCGAGAGGATTCGGGCATGAGCCACCGGGCTCCTGTGGATCGCCATATGAAGCATTCCGGGGAGCTCCATGTCGTCGACATAGTTGCCTCGACCCTCGATGAACCGGGCGTCCTCGACCCGCTTGCGGCTGTGGCCCAAACCACCGATCTCCGGAGACGTGTGCGGCTTGTGTGCGGTCGTCGTCATGCGCTTGCTCCCTCTTTGGCGGACTGTGCGGCCGCTTGGATTGCCTTGACAATGTTTATGTACCCGGTGCACCGGCAGAGATTGCCGGAGATCGCCCAGCGGACTTCGTCCTCCGTCGGGTCGGGATTCTCTTCGAGAAGAGCGGTTCCCACCAGCATCATCGCCGGCGTGCAGAAACCGCATTGCAACCCGTGCTCCTCATGGAACGCCGTTTGCATCGCCGAGAGCTCGCCGTTTTGCTTGAGCCCTTCGACTGTCGTGATTGATCGCCCATTGGCCTGAACCGCAAAAAGAGTGCAAGTTTTCACAGGTGTGCCGTCGAGAAGCACGGTGCAGACTCCACAACTCGTGGTGTCGCACCCGATGTGGGTGCCTGTGAGACCGAGGTTGCTGCGGATGAAGTCGACAAGGAGCAACCTTGGTTCTACGTCAGCCGACCGCTCGGTGCCGTTGATGGTCACGGTGACGTTCATGACTGACCTCCTTGTGCAATCGCCAGGGATTCTGCGAGACCTCGCTGCGTGTAGACGTCCACAACATGCCGTTTGTAGTCGGCCGATCCCCTCTGGTCGGACGCCGGGTCGCAGGCCTGGCTCGCCACCCGCGCCGCCTCTTTGAACAGCTCTTCGGAAGGGGTTTCGCCCTTGAGCAAAGCTTCGGCCTCCGTGACCTTGAGATTGAATGCGTACACCGAGGTCAGGGCGATCCCTGCTCCCGCCACGGTGCCGTCGTCGGCCAACTCGAGACAGGTTGCAACACCAACCGTTGCGTAATCGCCGACCTTTCGCTCCAGCTTTTGATAGTTGCCACCGCCTCTGTCGCTGTGAGCCTTGACCTCGACGGCTATCACCATCTCGTTTGGCTCACACGAGGTACTGAAAATGTCTACGAGAAAGTCGTTGATGTCGACGGTGCGTCTTCCGGTTGCACTCGCCAGTGCCACTTTTGCCCCACACGCCAGCATCACCGACGCCCAGTCACCTTCCGGGTCATGATGAGCCAGGGAACCTACGACCGTCCCCAGATTTCGGACAATGGGATCTGCGATCCACGGTGCTGCACTCGAAACGGTGTGATTGGCCTTGGCCGCCTCTGACCTCACGACGTCGTTGTGTCGTGCCAACGCACCGATCCTCACCGTTGGCCCGCCGGATCCGTTCGATGACGGCCAGTGCTGTTCGGCTGGACCTATGTGCGCCTCGTCTGTGCCTCTGTTGTGAGAGATCCAGTCAAGACCAGGGATCCTATTGATATCCAAAAGGGTGGACGGATTGGCGAATCGGAGTTTCATCATTGGGATGAGACTCTGACCACCAGCGAGAATCTTTACCTCATCGCCCCGGTCGGCAAGGATCGAAAGTGCTTCGTCCAAGCTCTCGGGCGCCAGGTAGTCGAACTTGGCGGGATACATGGCTGCTCCTGTGACGTAGATGGCGGACGTCTGTCTTTTCCCAACCTTAGGCCGCGACCAGCGACCGATGTCGGGGGCCTATGGAGGGTGCGTCGCTGATGGTGTAGGTGTGGCCGAGTGGGCTGGTGTATTGGTGGTCTCCGTTGGGTAGATGAGATGTTCGTAGCTCCTGGTCCGGCCATACACTCACCATCCGAATGTTCGACACCCTCACTCAACGGTTCGAAGGAATCCTCGGCAGCCTCCGCGGAAAAAGCCGGCTGTCGGAGAAGGACATCGACACGGCCCTCCGGGAAGTCAGGCTCGCCCTTCTCGAGGCAGACGTGAACGTCGCCGTCGTCAAGTCGTTCCTCGCCAGAGTGAAGGAGCGGTCTCTCGGAGAGGATGCCTCCCGGCCTCTCACCTCGGGCCAGCAGATCATCAAGATCGTTCACGAGGAATTGGTCACAACTCTCGGCTCGGAGGCCTCGAAGCTGAAGAAGACCCAGCCTCCACAGACCATTCTGCTGGTCGGACTTCAGGGTTCGGGAAAAACAACAACGGCGGGAAAACTGGCCGGGCTTCTCAAGAGCGAAGGCAAACGTCCGCGGCTCGTCGCGGCAGACCTTCAGCGTCCCGCGGCGATTGACCAGCTCGAAACGCTGGGAGGCCGGCTCGACATCCCGATCTTCAGCGAACCCAAGGGCAAGGCCCCCAAGCTGGCGAAGGCCGCGCTCAAGGAGGCGGCAAAAACGGGGCGTGACGTCGTCATCGTCGATACGGCCGGGCGACTCCAGATCGACGACCAGCTCATGAAGGAGTTGGCAGACATCAGGAAGGCCACAGATCCTGACGAAGTCCTGCTCGTCGTCGACGCTATGACTGGTCAGGACGCGGTCAACGTGGCCAGAGGGTTCCAGGACCAGATCGGGCTGACCGGGGTGATTCTTTCCAAACTGGACGGCGATGCCCGCGGTGGCGCTGCTATCTCGGTGCGCGAGGTCACGGGGGCTCCGATCAAGTTCGCCGGCGTGGGTGAGGGCCTTGGCGACCTGGAGCCATTCTATCCCGAGCGGATGGCTTCCCGGATTCTCGGCATGGGCGACGTGATGACCCTTATAGAGAAGGCTGAGGCGACCTTTGACGAGGCCGAGGCGGAGAGTGCAGCGCGCAAACTAGAGACTGGGCAGTTCACCCTCGAGGACTTCCTGGCGCAGTTCCAGCAAATGAAGCGGATGGGGCCTCTGAAGGACATCCTTGCTATGCTTCCCGGCTCCGGGTCGCTCTTGCGCGAGGTCGATGTCGATGACCGTGACCTCAGCAGGGTCGAGGCAATTATCCAGTCGATGACCCCCGAAGAGCGCCGGAACCCGAAGATCATCGGCGGGAGCCGCAAGCGACGCATCGCGTCCGGGTCGGGCATGAAGCCCCAGGACGTGAATCGTTTGCTCAAGCAATTCGCCGAAGCAAAAAAGATGATGAAGATGCTGGCCGGAGGCCGGGGTGCGCCAAACCTCGACAGCCTGATGAGTGGCCAACGAAGCAAGAGGTGAGTTGATGGCCGTCAAGATGAGATTGATGCGAATGGGCAAGAAGAAGCAGCCCGTCTACCGCGTCGTGGTGGTTGACGGCCGTTCCCCAAGGGACGGCCGTTACATAGAGCAGATCGGGCGTTATGACCCCCGTCAAGAGCCTTCGCTGGTCGAGATCGACAATGAGAAGGCGACCGACTGGCTGGGCAAGGGCGCTCAGCCCACCGAGGCAGTTGAGAAGCTGCTCAACATCTCGGGCGCCATGACCACGAAGAAGGTCAAGACCGGCCAGATCCACACTGTTGGTGCCTCCGATGTAACCGAGGAAGCTGTTGAAGCAACCTCGGAGGAGGAAGCTGAAGCAACCTCGGAGGAGGAGTAAGTTGGCCAAGGGAGAAATCGTCGAGAGGGTCGTCGACTACGTCGTGAAAGCGATCGTCGAGGAACCCGAAGCTGTGACAGTGACCGTGGTCGATCAGGGCCCGAACGAGGTAGTCGCAGAAGTTCGCACCGCCAAGGCCGACATGGGTCGGGTCATTGGTCGCCGGGGCCGGGTTGCCAAAGCAATTCGGGCCGCTGCCGGCGCCGCCGCCGAAGAAGAGGGAATTACCGCTGACGTCGAGTTCCTCGACTGATAAGCCTGCATCACGGGTTGGCCGGCTGGGGCGTCCCCACGGCCTGAACGGATTCATCGGCCTCTATGTCGATGAC
>CAXMPS010000185.1:0-1142 GCA_964194995.1 uncultured Gammaproteobacteria bacterium
TCTTCGGGCGAGATGTCCAGTTCGAACCCATTGAGGTTGATCTCGATGCGTCCTTTGACAGCTTGTTGTGCTCGGTTCCTGAGCTTCCGCAACATCGGCTCCTCCTTTGTAAGTTTCGATGTGCAACCCACTATGACATAGTCCGTTGCAAAAAGCAACCCACTCATATATGATGCCGAGATGGCACCGATACAGCCCGGCGAGACCGGTACCAACGGCTACGACATCGACTGCTCGGTGGCGCGAACGCTCGAACACATCGGAGAGCGATGGACATTCATGGTCCTGCGCGACGCGTTCTACGGCGTCCGACGGTTCGACGACTTCCAAGAGAGTCTCGGTATCGCGCGCAACATCCTGACCAAACGTCTCACCAAGCTCGTGGACGCCGGGATCATGCGCAAAGAGCCGTACCAGGAGCATCCGCCCCGGTACGAGTACCGGCTGACCGAGAAAGGGCGGGATCTTGTGCCGATCCTCACCTCCCTTCTCGCATGGGGCGACAAGTGGGAGACGGAGAACGAGCCGCCGGTGCGGCTGATCCACACCACCTGTGACAACGTGATGCACGGCCAGGCCGTGTGCTCCGAATGCGGCGACGAGATCAACGCCTTCAATCTGCGATTGGACCCCGTCCCGCAGATCGTCGTCGACCGGGCCCTCACAGCGAAGCTGGCAGCCCACTCGACCTGAACCACCGGCAGGCGGCACCGGTGGTCCATGAGCCGCCAACTGATCGAAGAACCACCCAGCCGGTTGATGGGGTTCTTCACCTAAAGTCGCTGATGACCGGCCATCTGTCCGCCGCTTAATCCCGTGGCCCTCCTCCGGCGGTCGTCTCCTATCTGGGTGCCCGGGTTCAGCCCTGTTGGGGGCCTATGTGGTTTTGGTGAGTTCCTGGTACATCTCGTTGATGCTTTCGGGCGGGTAGGGCATGTCGTTGTCGAGCCACCAGGTCAGGAGTGCGAGGAGAGAGCTGGCGAGGAACCCTGCTCGGACCTCGATCGGGATGGTGGTCCGGTCGCTGGCGTCCGGGCGCCGTTCCAGCTCCGATGTGGCGTGACGTAGCAACATGCCGTGGACCATCTCGGTAACGATATCGATCCCGCGACCGCCGATCATCGCCTTGTATAGATGGTGGT
>CAXMPS010000186.1:0-1073 GCA_964194995.1 uncultured Gammaproteobacteria bacterium
CGTCTGTCAGATCGAGAACCACCCTCATCGGGGGTTCCGTCTCTCCTTCGATGCTTAGTCGTGCGTCATATGCGGTCATCAGCGGTCTCCAACATCTAGTGGACCCGATCAGACTATCCGCAATTGCCTCCCGTTTAAAGGTGTCAAGTGGGCGAGTTCCTCGGCGTCGCCTACCATCCCAAGCACAAATCGGGACGTAGCGCAGCTTGGTAGCGCGCAGCGTTCGGGACGCTGAGGTCGTCGGTTCGAATCCGGCCGTCCCGACTCAGAAGATGCCGGTCAGGGCGCTGTCACCAGGGCCCTGACCCGGATCGGCTTCTATCCATCCGGCGTTTATCCCGCGTCGACAGCATGATCGAAGGCCGATGCCATCAGCCTGACTCCGAGCTTGTTGGCGGCTGACCGGTCTCCCTCCCCTGTCGCTTGGGCGTAGATCGCCAGGGTGAGTCGCGGATCGGAGTGCCCGAGTCGGGTCTGGGCAGTCTTGACATCCACCCCATCTAGGACCATGGCAGTCGCGTTGGTTCGCCGCAGGTCGTGAAACCCGACGCCCTTCAGGTCGGCACCTTCCAGTGTCGGCATCCATACCCGCCTTCGCCAGTTCGAGTAGTCGAGCGGCTCTCCTTCTGTATTTGGAAACAAGAGGGCGTCGGGCTCGACACCTGTCAATCCAAGCCGAGTTAGATGAGCGCTCAGGATGTTCACTAGTCCTGCAGGGATGCTCAGCGTTCTGTTCCCGGCGGCAGACTTTGTCGGACCACGAAGCCGACGCCTCCGATTCCCCCTCGTCACCTGCTCGGCTACGTCACAGTCTTCCGCAACAGGTCTATGCGTCCAACCCGTAGTCCGGCAACCTCGCCCCAGCGAAGCCCCAACACCGCTCCAAGCCAGACCAATTGCGCAAAGTCCTCTGACATCCAGTCGGCAAGACCCATCAGGTCCTTGGGTGTTCGATACGACAATTGGAAAGTCGTTTTCTACGAGCAGCGGATCAGGGGAACATTGCAGATCTGGGCAGGGCCGTTTGTCGAGCTACGTGTTCCGAAGATCTTCAATCTCCGTACCGATCCGTA
>CAXMPS010000187.1:0-5908 GCA_964194995.1 uncultured Gammaproteobacteria bacterium
GATGTGATAGTGGGTGATGAAGAACTTGTTTGCCCGGTGATACGGAACTCGCATGTGATTGAACGCAGAGTTCGTGCCTGCACCCGCATCGAACATAAACACCTCGCCGTTACCGAGTTCAACCATGAACCCAGCACACCCCTGGCCTCTTCGTGACGGGTACCCGGTCCCGAGCGCCGTGATCCGCATCTCATCGCCTGTCAATGGTTCAGACCCGGCGACATACAACTCGGGATACTGCTTCAAGCTCGCCGAGTCGTCCTTCACGACCACCCGAGTCGTAGTCAACGGCAGCGTTCCATACGGTTCGGGGAGCAGTTCCATCATCAACCTCCAATATCGCGGACACAAAGTGGTGTCGGGACAGTACCCGGCACAAAGGTCCGAAGGGACGAAAGGTCACACCGCTGCTGGAGGTCTGACCACCCGCCCATAACGGCACATATGCGCTACCTGGCAGGTGGTTCGAGCGACTCCGGCGGGGTGCGGTGACAGGGCTGGGTGACTGGCCCATATGTTCAAGAATGGGTGCGAGGTCGCAACCTTCTGAGGTCATAGACTGAAGCCTCTGTCGTCAGATCCTTTTCGCGTTGAATGCCGACAGGATCGTCCTGGTCGCTTCGCGCACTGTTAACCCGGCTTCGACGCCGGACTCGACGAGGGCATCGTGGGCAAGGTGTGTGGGGATTAATCCCGCCGCGACGACTTCAGCCAGTCGGTAGGCGCCCCAGTTCAGAGTGTTGTTTCGTTCGCCTTGACGCGCGGTAGCGACGATGTTGCAAATCGCTTCAACCCGCTTTGCTGATCCAGCTATGGTGACTCCCCGATCGCGCTGTGCCCGTACTGGGATCCCGTGTGCTGGGCCTCTTAGCCATCTGGGGGCGTGCGCAAGATCCACTTTCCGCAGCCAGGTATAGATGCCTTCGGGGACGACCGACGGTGGGGCCACTACGTACGAGCCGCCGGAGGATTTCAAGTCAATGTAGGGCAGGCGGACGATCGCGCCGTTGATCGGCAGGCTCGACGTGTACCCACTTTTCAAATACCGGTCTTCCGGATCGGCGAGATGATACCAATGGTGACTGCCCCCTCTCCCGGTACGCGATACCCAGGTGTTGGGGAGGGATTCGGGTCGGGTCAATTCGAGGAACCGGTCCCAGGACGCTCCACATTGCGGGTGGTACAGGTCCACATCCACGACGGCAAGTCCCACGGTCCGCACGCCGAGGTTCGGTTGGGAATCGGCCGTCCACCAGTCCCGGATCTGGTCGATGTCTGTGGTCGCGTCGTGGAATCCCCCCGAGCCCCTACGAGGAATCTTGGTCCCTGGAGTGAGCGGAAACACAGACAAGCCTTGACCTGCAAATTCAAGCGCCGCATCGAGTAGACGACACTTCAGAGCGAGCCGATCACTGTCATTGCTGTCACCATCGTCACCGAACGGGTTCATCGGTTCATCACCTCATCGGCGGGGTGACGGCAATGACGGCTGTGACGACATCTCATCGCGCACATACGACCAGGCGCCGAGTTCAATCCGACCACCTCGACAGGCGAGTGATGTCAATGGTCCTCTCCGGGCCGGATCTATCGAAGGTGATATCCAGGAACCCGGCTTCTCGGAGAGGCATGGCCGACGCCCTCAGCTTGGTCCCGAGCACCGAAGCGGTGGGCGGCAACCACCTCAGATCGTCAAACCCTGTGGCCAGATGCCTTTTCAGATCGGAAGCCGTGCCGGTCCAAGTGTCACCCCCGTGGCCCTCCATGAACGACACGACGGCCATGGCCAACTCGTCGGACTCGACGATCGCCTCAAAGAGGGCTTTCTTGGAGTCGGTAAGCAGCTCCAACGACCTCGACTCGACTCCGAGGTCCTGGAACACCGCATCAACCGCGGCGAACCACATGGCGGCATCCGCCATCCTCGGCAAGGTCCTGAGCTGGATCTTCGGCATAATCGCCCACGCCTGTGCGATCGTCGAAAACAATCCGCCCAGGATTCGGGGCAGGAGCGTATCAAACCGTGCCTGGATAGTCTCTTCGGTCATCCGATCTTCATCGGGGATGTGGAGCAGTTGTATCGGCACCGCTCGGTCCACGAAATCGCCTCGTAGCTCTGAAAGCTCGATTCCGTTGACAAGAACGGCACGCATCTGGTCGAAGACAGCCAAGTTTCTGTCCGTGTAGAGGCTCCTGTTCCTGACACCGGCGCCGGTGGCGAGCCGGCACATCGCGTCGGACAGGTCCTGGTCGATCGCCGAAAGGTTGTCGAACGCCAGCACCATCGACGCGTCGCCAGATACAAGAAGGTCCCCCATGCTTTTTGGAGGTGGTTGAAGCTCTGCAGCCTGCGGATCGACCACGCGGAGCACGAACTTGGTGGCGTCGGATTTTCCGGACCCGGGTTCCCCGGTGAGGATGCCGATCGGCTTCGGCACATTTGGTATCAGCGACACCACCATCAGCGATCGGAGTACCTGCCACCCCACGTTCGATAGGTTGAGCACATCGAGCATCATGTTCAGGTCCTTGGGCGTGGACGACGCTTCAGGGATCACCTGTGGCTTGGTGACCGACGTCCGCCGGAACACTGTGAGGCCGAGATCGTCGACCACCAACCAGGCTCCGGGTTCGATGGCTACGGCCTTGTGATCGGAGCGGCCCAGGTCGTAAACGAGGTGCGACGTGTCCGTCATGTACCCGATCCGGAGCAGCACCCTCTCGGGATCGGATGCGCGGCCCTTCACCGCCCAAACTCGCACGACATCGCTCAGAACCGACCCTGCTGGCACCTCGGCGAAATGCTCGTAGGAAAGGTGTGCGAGGTCGTCCTTGAAGGTGTCGCCCATCCTGTCACCGACGATGATCGCCAAGGGTGCTCCGTCGAGGGGAACCGCCATAGGCGATCCGGTCTCGGTCTTACCTGGCCTCCATTTCTCCAGGGCAAGAGTGAGCAGCTTGTCGGCTTTCCGCTCGCTGACTTCCTTCTGGGCCTGGCCGGCGGCTTCGATGGCCTGATCTCTAGCCGAGGGCTTCTTGCCGTGTTCGATTGGGGAAACGGTGCCGTCGGTCATCTCATTCCTCCGAGGCACACCTGTGCCAGCGGCAGCTGCAGGGCCTCACTCCCATTCGAGGACACGAGCGTTCGGCCGATGCTCATGGTGCCTTCTCCGGGTGCGGAAAGACGTCGGCGATCGGGACCCGTAACGTTCGGGCGATCCGGGCCTTCACCTCGGCTGACACGTCCGTTTGCCCTCGCTCGAGGCGCGAAACCGTGGTATGGGCGACGTCAACGAAGTGGGCGAGTTCGCGTAGCGACAGCTGCCGCTCCTCGCGGAGTGTGCGAATACGGTTCATTGGTGTGCTCCTATGGCCCGGAAATGTGCTTACAAGATAGGTTACACACTTGCACCAGGTTGTGCCACAAGCTAGAGTAGATGTGCCGAATCAGCACAAGGGGACGAGTCGAATGGCAGAAAGCGACCCGAGCCGGACTGCAGGACAGTGGACCGCGGAACTCCTGCGAGCCGTCCGTAAGCGGAGAGCGTGGACACAACAGGAACTCGCCGAACGCCTTGGCGAGAACGGGCTGCCGATGGACCGGGCAACGATCGCGAAAATAGAGCAAGGCGGAACCCGTGCCGCGAACCTGGCCGTGGACGAGTTGCTTGCGTTCGCCGTGGCGCTGGGGGTGAATCCTATCGAACTGTTCGTCCCCAGAGAGGACTCGCAAATCCTTAAGGTCGGACAGACGAACATTGGGTCAGTTGAGGCGCGGAGCTGGCTCCGTCAGCAGGAGCCTCTTCGAGAGGCGGACTCAAGGGTGTATTGGAGCGAAGTGCCCGATTACGAGTGGCAGCGCATCGCTGAACTTGCGGGTGACATCGCCGTGCCGACTCCGGTGACCGGGAATCTGACCGTGACCGGAGACGGAGCTGATACCGACGGGAGTGATAAATGAAGGCTCAGCCTTATTGCCTACGGCGCGGTTCGAAATCGCCCGCTGCGTTGTAGATCATGGCACCGACTAGCTCGACCGGCCTCGACATCTGGCTCAAACTCCAACCCGTTGTGGACACTTCCCAGTTCGAAAAACTGGGTCAGCTTCTGTTCGGTATCATTGGAGAAACGACGGGGACAGCAACACTGTCGGTGTCCACATGACTCGAGGTCGTTTCGCTCGTCGCGGTTTTCACTGGTGCATATCCGGTCTTACCTGGCTGCTGATGGACCGGCAGGAAGGCGAGTACCGGCACCTATGAACGTTGCGATCTACCGACGTGTCAGTACCAAGGCGCAGACCGAAGGGTTCAGCCTCGACGCGCAACTCGATCGGCTGGTCGCCCTGGCCGAACAGCAGGGGGCGACCTATGACGACTTCTGTGATCCCGGTCGTTCGGGAGAGACACTCGAGGGCCGACCTGCCATGACCGAACTTTTGTCACGCCTTGAGGAATTCGATGCGGTCCTGGTCGTGGACGACTCTCGCTTGGCACGCAACGAGATGGTCGCGGCGGTCATACGCGAGAAGCTTCGCGGATCCGCAACGCTGCTCATCACGCCATCTGGAAGAATCGACCTGAACGATCCTTCAGCGCAATTCGCCTCCGGGGTCTTGGGCCTTGCCTCGCAACTCGAGCAGCGGCTCCGGTCCCAGAAGTCGGTTGCCGCTCTCCGTCGTGGCGCCGAGGCCGGATATTGGCCCGGTGGACCTCCTCCCTACGGATACTGTTTGGCGATAGTCGATGAAACACGTCACAAGAGGCTGGTCATTGATACCGACGAAGCGGGGTTCCTCCGAGCGGCGGTGAAGCTGATACTGGAAGAAGGTCACTCCACCTACTCCGCATGTGCCGAGCTCAACGCACGCGGCTTCCGCACGAGAAAGGAACAGCGCCTCTGGCAGCATCCCAATCTGTGCCACCAACTCCACAAGCCGCACCTCACCGGGACCTGGATCTACAACCAGGGTGGCCAACCCATCGCCGTCCCGATCCCCGCCATCCTGACCGAAGACGAGTGGGGCCGGCTCCAGCAAGCCATCAAAGGGACCCCCAACCCGCTCAGGAAGCAACGCTCCTACCCCCTATCGGGACGCAGCGGGAACCACCTTCACTGCCAATGCGGCGGGCAGTTCACCGGACTGAGACGCAAAGAGAAAGACAAGCGCCCCTATTACCGATGCAACCGGACAGAGGCCCACTGGGGCGCTCAACGCTGCACGTTCTATCCCCGCACTTATCGCGCTATCGAGATCGAGCGAGCGGTGTGGGACCGCGTTGAGGCCGTACTCAGCGACGAGGACTACCTGCTGTCGCTTGCGGTCGGCTACCTCTTCGAACAGAGGCTCGATGAAGACACACTCCACCAGCGCGGGGCGCTAAAACTCGAAGCAGACCGGCTCAGACGAGAACAGAAAGCCATTGTTCGGGAACTTGCAGCAACAGAGCGGCTCGACCTCCTCAACGACGCACTCGAAGACATCGACACCGATCTAGAAGAAGTCGAAGCGGAGCTAGAGAACCTCCAATCCCCCACCGGTTTGCCGGACCTGGCCTCCTTGGAGTCAGCCATCCGTGCTCTCACAGCTTCAGCGAGAAAGCGCCTCACCAATCCGTCACCCGAACTGATGGCGGAAGTCTTCGCCCTCCTCGAGATCCAAATCACCCGCGTCGCCGCTAACCGGTTCGAGGGCACCGGAATAATCCCAATACCAGGCGATCAGTCATCATTCGATGGCCTCTTAAACGGCGACGTTGGGAAAGGGGGGCTTCTGCCCCGCGGACCTCGCCGACCACGATGCGGTCCGGTCTCAGGCGGAGGGCATGACGGAGCAGGGTCCTCACGGTCACCTCACCTGCCCCTTCTGCGTTCGGTGGGCGAGCCTCCAAGCGAACCACATGACCGC
>CAXMPS010000188.1:0-1995 GCA_964194995.1 uncultured Gammaproteobacteria bacterium
ACGGGTTCACCTTCGAGGGTGAGGCCGGCTTGTCCGGCCCACAGGTGCGTTGTTGGTGAGTCTCCCCAGAGGGCGAGGTCGTCGAAGTTACCCTGGTTGGGTGCTATCCAGGTGAGAGCGCCGTCACCGCCGGCCATTTCGATGTGGCTGTCTTTGCTGAACCTCCCCGGGTTTAGTGGAGGGTTCTTGTCTTGGGTGTCTCGTGCTGTTGCTGGTGGTAGGCCTCCTCTCTCTCGGCTGGTGTTGTGCTGCCTATGAGCCGCCGGTGGTTGAACCAGTCGATGTATTCGAATGTTGCTAGTTCGAGGTCGTCGAGTCCGTCGAATGGTCCTAGGTTGTAGACGAGTTCGGTCTTGTAGAGACCGATGATCGTCTCGGCCAGCGCATTGTCATACGAATCACCGACTGTCCCGACCGATGGTTCGATCCTGATCTCGGCCAGCCTCTCGGTATAGGCAATCGATAGATATTGCGATCCGGCGTCGGAGTGATGGATCGGTCGGGATCCTTCTCCGATCCCTCGAGCCCAAGCCGCTTGCTCCAAAGCGTCGAGGACCAGATCGGTGCGCATCGTCGATGATGCCCACCACCCAACGATCATCCGGGCGTAACAGTCGATGATGAACGCCACATATTTCATCCCGGCCCTGGTGCGGACATAGGTGAAATCAGCCACCCACTTGGTGTTCGGGGCCGCCGCGTCAAAGTCCCGCTGCAGCAGATCATCGGGACGCTCAACCTCACTACTAGAGGAACTGGTTGTTTTCGGGTTCCGGCCCCGAGTAGCTCCTCTGATCCCCACAACAGGCATCAGCCGTTCGATAGTGCAGCGAGCAACCTCGATGCCTTCCCGGTTCAACTGGCGCCAGATCTTCGGTGCCCCATAAACCCTGTAGTTCTCATCGAAGACCCTCAGGATCTCCGGTTTCAACTCATCATCCCGCAGCTGCCGGACAGACGGTGGCCGGGACCTGGCGGCGTAAAACGTCTGAGGAACGAACTGCAAAGCCTCACAGATCGGCTCGACTCCCCACCTGAGACCATCAAGGCTGCGCCGCTGACGATGAGTGTCGATGAAACAGATCATCTCTTCGGTAGGCGGTCGAGCTCCGCCCCGAAGAAAGCCGCAGCCGCCTTCAAAATCTCATTCGCCCGCCGCAGCTCCCGGTTCTCCCGCTCCAAGCGCCGCATCCGCTCCGACTCACCAGAAGAGATCCCAGGGCGTTTCCCCTCATCGATCTCGGACTGACGAACCCACTTCCGCAACGTCTCTGCCGTCATCCCCGACTTCGCAGCAACCGACGTGATCGCCGCCCATTCCGACTCATACTCATCGCGATGATCCACAACAAGCTTCACCGCCTGCCGCCTCACCGTATCCGGATACTTCCCAACTCGCTTCTCTGTCATGGCTCCATCCTCTCAAATCATGGAGCCTCCAAGAAACCCGGGGAGGTTCAGACTGCCCCAACCGGCGGCTGATCGACCGTAGCGACTAACACGCCTCGAACCGATTCCACAGCTCTGTCTTTTCTAACTCCGACGACCGCCGCATCACTCACCTCCATAACGAGACACTTCACTCTCGTCGAAGGTGTTGCGACGATCCGCTGACATCGCCGCCGCTATGGCGGCTAGGGCGGTCGGGACTAGTCCGTGCGACCAAGCAGTTTTCGATCTCGCACCGCGACCCGTTGACTGTTACGTTCGCGATGGGGTTTCACGAAGGACTGAACAGGTCCTCTACTTGCATGACTGTCTGGTGAGACCGGGCGTCGTTTAGGGTCGAAATCGCTTAGGGGTGGAAAGGGGGGCGGTTGATGGGTGATTCGCAGCATGAGGCGGCAACGATCTATGACGACGGCGTCGCCATGTTCGACGAGGGCCGATGGGGGGAAGCGGTCACGGCTTTCGGCCAAGTTATCGAAATTGAACCGAGCGACACCGAGCTGCTCGCACTGGCATACGTGAACCGATCTACTGCTCTCAGCCAAC
>CAXMPS010000189.1:0-2342 GCA_964194995.1 uncultured Gammaproteobacteria bacterium
CGAGCTAATTTTTTTCATGATACGGCGACCACCGAGATCTACACCAGCAAGCTCGAGGACACGATCTGGACGCACACTCTCACCCAGGTCGCAACTCATTTTGGGGCCATCGACCCCGAAGTACAGCTACAGGTACAGCTCATTGACAAGAAGCGCCAGTGGTCGGAGATGAAGAACATCTGGAAGAACTCGGCGATTCGGACACTTCTGCGCCAGGACAAACGGGGATAGGGGAGAGGCTGCCTGGGAGGGGCTCCGGGGGAGGGAGCCCCTCAGACCGAGTTGCCCGGTTCAGGAATGAAAAACTTCGGCGCCGCCAATCAAGGTCTGCTGCACCTCGTATCCATCGTCGAGAACGACGAGATCGGCTGACCTCCCTTCCTGGATTGCTCCACTGTCAGCCAAGCCGGCCAATTTGGCGGGACCCGTTGACGTCGCTCGTGCTACTGCGGTGAACTCCATCCCCAGTTCGAGCAGGTTTCGAAAGGCTTGGTCCATGGTGAGAATGCTGCCGGCGATGGTCCCATTGGGGAGACGGGGGGCGCCATCGATGATCTCGATCTCTGCGCGGCCCAGGACGACCGGCGTGTTTCCGGCCCCGACTGCGGCGGTCGCGTCAGTGATCGCCGCCAGTCGATCCCCGGCGCATTTGATCACCACTCTTGCCGCCTCGTCGGATAGGTGTACGCCGTCGAAGATGGCGGTCAGAAATGCCCCGCCTTGGGAAAGGGCGGCATCGAGGATTCCCGGGTTTCGGTGGCTCATCGGGCGCATGGCGTTGAACACGTGGGTGAAAGCCCTGGAGCCTCGGGACACAGCCTGGTGAGTTGTCCTGGCTGAGGCTTCGGAGTGTCCCAGCGACACTGTGACGCCCTCATCGACGAGGTAGTCGATCAGGTCCAGGGCCCCAACCAGCTCCGGAGCCAAAGTCATCTGCGCCACAGGACCGGCGTGTATCAGTCGCCTCGTTTCGTCTATCGACGGCGTTCTCAAGACCGTAGGCGTGTGGGCACCGGCTCGATCCGGGGACAGGAACGGACCCTCCAGATGGAAGCCGAGAACCCTGGCTCCACCGTGCACCGTGCCCGGATGGTTTCGGATTGCTTCGGCCATATCATCGACCCGCTGAGAAATCAGGGTGGGCTGATAGGCAGTCACTCCTGTCGAAGTGACAGACCTGGCGATTCGGGCGTGATCGTCTCGGTCCGCATCGATGAAGTCGACACCTTGATAACCGTGCACATGGACGTCGATGAAACCGGGAACGGCAATCGAGGATCCACTTCCAGGGGTGAGTCCCACTCCAGTTATCAGGCCTTCGCTGACTTCGACGTCGCCGGGGACGATGGCGTCGCCGACCACCGCCGCCGAAACTCCGAGACGCATGATCGGCCTCAATTCCCCTTGAAGTCGGGGTCCCGCTTCTCGGTGAACGCCGCGATCGCCTCGTAGAGGTCATTCGAGTAGAGGTACGCAGAGTTCCACCGTGCGACATAGTCGAGCGCCTGATCGATGGTGCGGCCTCGGTTTGAAGCAAGAACCTGCTTGACGCCGGAAACGACCAGAGGGGAGTTGGCGGCAATCTCGCCGGCAAGTTCACGAGCGCCGTTCATCAGCGCGTCTTGGTCTGGGAAGACCTGGTTTACCAGACCGACTTCCTTGGCGTACTGGGCGGTGATGTCTCTCCCGGTGAAGGCCAACTCGGCGGTGTGACCGGCGCCAACGATCGACGGAAGACGTTGTAGAGCGCCTACGTCCGCCACGAGACCCATCCTGGTTTCCCGCAGTGAGATTATGGCGTCTGCCGCGGCGAGCCGGATGTCACAGGCCGTGACCAGGTTGATGCCTTGGCCGATGCAATATCCGTGGATCGCCGCGATTACGGGCTTGGGCGAGTTGGCGAAGGAGTTGTTGGTCCCTTGGAGCCGCTTGATGATCTCATAGGTCTGCTTGCTCTTCTCGGCCGGCGAGCCGCTATCCGGTTGGAGGCCGGCCAACATGGAAATGTCGATCCCGACGGAGAAAGCAGATCCCTTTCCGGCGACAATGACTACACGGATGGAGTCTTCGGCATCCAGAGCGGCCATCGCTTTGGGGATGTCCTCCCACATGTCGGACGACATAGCGTTCAGCTTGTCGGGTCGATTGAGCCAGAGGGTGGCGACGTGACCGTCTCGCTCGACTTCGATGTGCTCGTATCCCATCGTCGGCAGGGTACCGGCGCCCGGCGATGGCCCGCTTGAGTTTGGAGGAATCAGGACCAGGGCCGAGTGGTAGGCAAGGACGCGCTATTTCGGCGGAAGAGTGGCGGCGAAGTCGAGGCCTATCTCGATCCATTCTTC
>CAXMPS010000190.1:0-2831 GCA_964194995.1 uncultured Gammaproteobacteria bacterium
GTCGGCGCTGTAGTCGGCAATGCGTTGGTAGTGGGTGAAGCGCTCGGGTACCTCGTCCAGTGGAACGGTGGCCACTACTGGATCCCCGCCAGCAGGTTCTTCAATGCCCTCGGTATCGTTCAACATGATTGGGGCTCCTTGCAGCCTCAGTCAAGCCCCGGCCCTCCAGCGGTGACCGGGGCATCTCGGCTTCTTGGACGCTGCCGGGTGCGCCTGGGTTTCCTGGTTGGCTCGGTCCACATTCGGTCCACATCGGTCCACAATCACGGACGATCAGGGGCTGTTCTGGCCGATGACGGTAACCACCAGAATGGCCTGGCGCGGCAAGGAGATTCGCCGATTCCCCTTGCTGGGAATGGACCGCGAGAATTGCCCCGATCTGTCTCGACACGGCAGAGGTCACTGGTTCAATCCCAGTAGCGCCCACCAGAGGAACCCCTATGTGGCAAGGGTTTCTGACGCTATCTTCTCGGGCCAATTCAGACTCGAGACACGCTCAGGACGCCCACGTCCCTGTGCATACTACGGCCTAGTCGGCGACGCCCCCTGCAGCTCCCGCAGCATCAGGTGGTACCCGGCCGCCCCGGTGAGCTCCTGAAACTCGGAATCGGTGCGGGTATCGGCAACTTCGAACCCCCACGCCTCGAAAGCGTCACGCGCCGGATTGTCCGTCAGCATCTGCAGACCCATGACCCCGTATTCTTCGTTGTTGCTGGCAACCTCGACGGCGTGGTTCATCAATGCGGTGCCGATTCCCTCGCCGCGGTGGTCGGGCGAAACGTGGATCTCTGAGATCTGCAGGCATCCATCGGGATACTCGGTCTGGACCTTCTCAAGCACGGCCAGACGAGGCCCAAGGATCTGCTGGAAGTCCGCCCCATAGACCCGCTGAGCGAACTCGACGATCTCTGGCGTAATCGCCAGGAATGCCTCGCCAAGCTGAATGAGCCCGACGGCTTGGTTGGCATCTGCGACCGTCATGGCCTGCCAGCCACGGGTGCTCTCGATCATGACCCGGCTTAGCTCGAGGGCGTCCTCGAACCTCTCGAGACCGAACAGGCCCATCCCGGCAACGGTCGTTGGCTGGGACTCCTCACCCGCCACGAGGCGGGCGAGTCCATCGATGTCGCCATGCGAAGCTGGCCTGAGTTCCATGAGCGGGCGAGCGTAGCCCCCGTGGTCGACAGGGATGGTTCGCCAGCATGGATGTCGCAACCACCGCATAGGCTGCCGGTATGAAGGAGCCCGCCGGCGATCCGGCGCCTGATGATTGGATCCAGGCGACCATCCCGCAAGTCCCGACCTGCCTCACCTGAACTGACAGTGGTCAAAACCGGGCACCGGCTCGTCGATGTGCTCAGGCGCCGAGCGTAGAGGGATCGTTGATCGTCGGTGGCGCGGTCATCCATTCACTTCTTGGAGTGGCGACTCCAAAAGGTCGAGCGCCTCATCGGATCTTCTGCCTGCTGCTCGCAGCGCTGCATGCAGTCAGCGGTATCTCGGCCACGCTGGCCCGGCTGTGACTTGGAACCTCACGAGAACGCCAGGTGAGGCATCGCTTCTGGATCCTTCCGAAGATGAGGATTGAGCTCATCGTCAGCGAGGTTCCGGCTCCGTTCGCATCTCAGATGCGATCGAACCGGTCCCGTCGGGGCGAGCGACTGAGCCGGAATAATCGCCACGACAGCGCAATGACGGCGACGGTTCCGACCACGGCGGAGATGGTGAAGATCGTCGCAGCGAAGTCGGTGACCGGCTCGAGTGCGCTGCCTTCGAGGCCACCGATTCCTGCGGCCAGGGCCGAACCGATCAGCAGACCGGCAATCAGCAGGCCGAGGGTGCCCATCATCGCGATCCCTCGCAATGAGACGACGTGTCGGTCGAGATCGCTGGTGTCGAGTTCAACGGTGAACCCGCCCTTCTTGAGGTTCGTCAGCCACCTGAGCGCCCCCTCTTGGAGCGAGGGCATCTGCTCGACGGCTTCCCTGAGAACGAAACCGGCCTGTCGCTGCAAGGCGTCCTTGATGACGTCGCTGGTGAGCGCTTCGGGGACCTGCTGCTTGAGCGCATCGAACGCGCGCTCCATGAAGTCGGCACCGGTCCAGCTCGGGACGAGCGCACCGGTGATCGCCTCTGCCTGGGCCATGGCCTTCATCGCCAACGTGAGGTGGGAGTCGAATCGGTAGCCGGCTTGCTGCAAGATATCGAGGCCCAGCGGCAGCACCTTCGCCATGATCTCGACTTTTTGCCCCGGGGGAGGATCGAGGTAGGGGGTCAGGCTGCGTTCGAAGTCCTGGTAGTACCGGGCGTCGTTGGTTTCCTTGTATGGAGTCGACAGCGACTTCAGCGTCTGAGCAAGACCGCGAACATCACCACTCTGGACCGTCAACAGCAAGCTCCCCAACTTGAGCCGATGCTGGAACGTCAGCTCGCCCACCATGCCGGTGTCGAGCATGACCATGTCGCCGTTCTCCAGATCGACAAAAACGTTGCCGGGATGAGGATCGCCATGGAAGAACCCATCGATCATCAACATCTTCACCGCGGCGCGCACGACTCGGTCGGCGAGCACCTCCCGATCGAGTCCCACCGCATCGATCGCTGCCGTGTCGGTTGACTTCACGCCGGGGATGAACTCCAGCGTGAGAACGCCGGACGACGAGAGCTCGTATACGACTTCGGGGACCCGGATCCCTTCGATCGGTTCGAGCACCCGGGTGAGGCGACGAGCGTTGTAGGCCTCGATCTTGTAGTCGAGTTCTCGCAACAGGGTGGTGCCGAACTCGAGCACGATTCCCGCCAGGTCCATGTCCTCGGCCCAGCGAATTCGG
>CAXMPS010000191.1:0-4089 GCA_964194995.1 uncultured Gammaproteobacteria bacterium
ACCGCGATCTTTGATACCTCACCGCTGGCCACCGCGGAGCTCGGCGGCTGGCTGGCACCGCTAACCAGCAGGACGGCCGATTACGTCGGCGATGGCGACCGGGTGATCGTGTCGGATCACTCGTCGTATGTCGGCGCCGGCACCCTCGATGGGAGCGACAAGCGGTTCATCGAGGGTGACCCGGAGCAGGTTCGCGTCGAGCTGAGCCAAGACGGGAGGTTCGTCGCCTCCCCCGATCGCGACGCCACGTGGGTGATCCGTGATACGAACACCGGAGAAGTGCTTTATCGAGCGCCAGAGGGGTCGCCGATTCGAGGTGTCAGCCCGGACGGAACGCAAGCAGTGCTCCAGGGAGAAGAAGGTTGTCGGCTCGTGTCCACCGCCGATGGATCGATCGTCGCCGACCTCGCCGGCGGGTGCTTCAGGGCCTTCTTCTCACACGACGGGACCTTATTCTTCATGTCCCGCGGCCTCTATGACACCACCAGCGGGGAGTTGCTCGGCCTCCTCGAGGACGATACCTACGACGGCTGGGAGGCGGCGTTCACGCCTGACGGCACCAAGGTAGTCCAAGCAACCTGGGATGGGGATGTCTACGTGTTCGACGTGGCTGCGTTGGCGGCCGGTGCCCCTGCCGATGAGGTCGTCATTCGTGAGATCTCCGCCCACGAGGGTGGTGTGATGCGTATGAAGACGTCTCCCGATGGCTCCATGGCAGCTAGTTGGTCATGGACAGAGCCCCTCAAAGTGTGGGATCTCGACACCGGACAGCTTGTGGCGGAGTTTGGAGGCACCATCGACGATGGGCTGTTCCATGATGGGGACTTCCACCCGTCGCTGCCGCAGTTGGTCGTGGTCTCCCCGCCAAACGTCGTGCGCATCCACGCCCTCGACATCGACGAGCTCATCGCCATTGCCGAGGCCGGAATCTCGCGAGAGATGACCGAGTCAGAGTGCCTGCAGTACTTCCGGGAGCCCTGTCCCAGCCCCTAGCAAGACGCCTCTGCGACAACGCAGCTGCACATCTAGCCGCTTGGGCAGCCCGTAAGTGTCTGGTAAGCCTCATGTGTAATGGTTTCGGCGTACAGTCGGAAGGTAGCGATGGCGACCGCAGAGGTTCAGACCTCTCACGATGAGCGTGGTCCACCGGGGGAAGGGGTCTACGACGGGTTCATCTCCTACTCCCATGCCGCCGATGATCTGCTGGCTCCCCGGTTGCAGGCGGGGTTGCAACGTTTCGCCAAGCCGTGGTGGAAGCGCCGGGCGCTCAGGATCTTCCGTGACGAGTCGTCGCTGTCGGCGAATCCGCATCTGTGGTCTTCGATCGCGACCGCCCTGGATGAGTCCGACTGGTTTGTGCTGCTCCTCTCTCCTGATGCTGCTGAGTCAGAATGGGTGAACCAGGAGGTTGAGTACTGGTTGGAGCACAAAGACTCCGATCGGATCATCCCGGTGGTCACCGACGGGGAGTTCACCTGGTCAGAGACCGACATCGACCTCGAATCCACCGCGGTACCTCCTGCTCTGTATGGGGCGTTCAGTGATGAACCCCGCTGGGTCGATTTGCGGTTCGCCCGGACCGAGGAACAGTTGGATCTCAACAACCCGCGGTTTTCCGCTGCGGTGGCCGACATCGCTTGTGCGATCCGCCAGGTTCCCAAGGATGAGTTGGAGTCGGAAGAGGTCCGGCAGCATCGCCGCACCGTCCGAACGGCTTGGGCTGCCGGTATCGCGCTGCTCTTGCTCACCGTCGCCACTGCCGGCGCTGGGTTGGCCGCGCTTGATCAACTCGACGAAGCCAACGATCAAAGGCAATTGGCTGAGGGAAGCGCCGCCGACGCCGAGGAAGCGAAGCAAATCGCCGAGGAGAACGCCGCCGCCGAGACCGAGGCGAGACGTGAGGCAGAGCAGCAGCGTGCCGAAGCCGAGACTCAGACGGCCATCGCTCAAGCCAGAGAGCTCACGCTGGAAGCAGAGAAGGCTCTCGAATCAAACCCGGAGCTCGCTGCTCACCTGGCGCTGGCCGCTGTCGCCTCGTTCCGTGATGCCGACGAGAACCCAGCCCAGGCGATCTCTCTGTTGCGGACTGCTATCGCAAACGATCGAATCACATTCCGGGTACCCGGGTCAAAGTTCGTAACCGTTCATCCAGACGGCTCCCTACTGGCCACGACTGATGAAGATGCTGGCGTCGCGGTGTGGGACATCGCGACTCGAGAAGTAGTTGAGCGTTATACCCGGCCCGCCGACATGGATGCTGGATCGGGCTGGCACGCAGCCGGTTTCGGCCCCGACGGGAATCTCCTCGCAGTGTTGTTTGAGAACGCGGTTCCTGCGGTCACGATCTGGGACCGTACAACGGGCGAGTCCTTCCATTTGGGCACGCAATCGAGCCTCGGTCCCGACGGTCTGGTATTCAGCCCTGATGGTGCCTTCATCACGATCGATACCGGCGAACGGATTCAGGTCTGGTCCGTGGTCGAGCAACGGCTCGTGTACGAAACCGTCGAGAACGGTCATGGACCCGACTTCAACTCCGCAGGCCTCATGAGCTATGCGGTTGGCGATCCGTCGGGCGAGGCAGGAGGATCGAGGGTTGAGGTGGTCGATCCGTCGACCGGTCAGCTGGTCGATACCATCGCTGTCGACCTCGGCTTCTTGTTGTTTACCGAATGGTCTCCCGACGAGACGCGGATCGCCGCTGCCAATGATGAAGTGGTCGTCGTTTTTGATGTGGCGACAGGGTCTGAGGTCTTGCGGACCGGCGATGTCGGACAGCTCTATTGGCCGAAGTGGCTCCCCGGCGGCACCGCCTTCGTCGTCGGAGGCTTATCGAACCCTCGGGTGATCGACGCCAGTACCGGAGAAGTTCAGACGGAACTCCTTGGGCTGAGCGGGGGGACATGGGATTACGAGGTGGTGGGCGGTACGAGCCTGGTGGCCGCTGCCAGCTTTGGCGGGACCGAGACGGTGATCTTCGACACATCACAGCTCGGCGGGTTGGAACTGGGTGGCTGGTTGGCGCCCATCCCGTCCGCGACCGCGGACTACGCCGGCGACGGTGACCGCGTGGTCGTATCCGACTTTTTTACGTCCTACTTCACCGCACGTGCGCTCGACGGAAGGCAGGCGTCCTCTCTCCTTGCAGGCGACCTGAATGACCGGGTCGAGATAAGCGGCAATGGTGACTACGTGGCTTCTGCCTCCCCAGATGGAGTGTGGGAGGTGCGGGCAACCGACACCCAGGAGGTGGTGTACCGGGCGCCGGAGGGGTGGACGATTCACGGTGTCAAATGGGACGGAACCCAGGTCTTCATTACTCCCAATGCGGAGGCGGAGTCGGCCGACTGTCGACCTCGGCTGGTGTCAACCGTCGACGGCTCAATCGATGCGAAGCTCGATGAGGCTCACTGCGGCACCAGGGCGTTCTTTTCCTCGAACGGCAAACTGGTGTTCAACCGCATCAGCGGTTCCGACAACATGGGCATATTCGACACGGATAGCGGCGAGCTACTCGGGACTGAGCTCGAGTGGCCCATGGTCGGCATCGAGGCAGCCTTCACGCGTGACGGAAGCAAGCTTGCCCTTGCCACCTGGAGTGGGACCCTCTACGTCTTCGACGTGGCGATGCTGATTGCTGGTGTTTCTGCCGACGAAGCCGTCATTCGCGAGATAGAAGCTCACGATTCGAGCGCGGTCAGAGTCTCGCTGTCTCCTGACGGCTCCATGGCGGCCACTTGGGGCTTGTCAGACCCGGTGAGGGTATGGGATCTGGAAACCGGCCAGCTCTTTGGCGAGTTTGGTGGAAGGATCGAGCCAGGGACGTTCCGCGATAGTGACTTCCACCCGTCGTTGCCCCTGCTGATCGTCACATCTCCGCCAAACGAGGTGCGGAGCCACACGCTGGACATCGATGAACTGATTGCCATTGCCGAATCCGGGCTCTCCCGGGAGATGACCGAAGAGGAGTGCCTGCAGTACTTCCGGGAGCCTTGTCCGGCGTCGTAGCGCTTCGCTTGTGCGGAAGCGGCTCCGTAAGTGGACCGTAAGGCGCATCTGCGACTGTGGGCGCGTACAGTCGGAAGGTAG